>PBJN01000029.1 GCA_002720735.1 Porticoccaceae bacterium | reverse complement strand
AACCTTAACTTTATTTTTGTATAACGAGGTACAAAATCTAGCGAGTCGGTACTCTAAATAATGTTTATTGTTGCTTTAGATCGATTTGCCAAAAGCTCATAAGCGGGACTAAGAANAACTACCGCGAATATGTCANCTTAATACCTGCACCGCCGGTAATGTCTTCCCTTCAATATACTCAAGGAAAGCGCCACCACCTGTGGAAATGTAGGAGATCCGGTCTGATAATTGATACTTTTCAAGAGCTGCAAGGGTATCTCCCCCCCCTGCAAGCGTGAACGCAGGACTGTTTGCCACNGCCCTACCAACCGCACTAGTACCCCCACCAAATTGATCGAACTCAAAGACTCCAAGCGGGCCATTCCAAATTATAGTAGCCATCGGATTGAGAATCTCAATCAACTTGGCCTGTGAAGAAGGGCCAATATCTAAAATCATATCTTCAGAACCAACGTCATCAACACCTATGACCTCAGCCACTGCATGCCTAGAAAACTCTTTGGCTACGACCAAATCGACCGGAAGAGGTATACTAACTCTGCTCATTAGACTTTTTGCTACATCCAGCAAATCATTCTCAAAGATCGACCTACCGACTGGTTTACCAATCGCCGCCAAAAAGGTATTTGCTATTCCGCCTCCGACAATGAGCTGGTCAACACGCTCTGACAACGTCTCCAAAAGAAGTAATTTAGTCGATACCTTGCTGCCGCCGACAATTGCAGCCATGGGACGTGAGGGGCTTCTCATCGCACGGTCCAAGGCAGCCAATTCAGCTGCGAGCAAAGGCCCCATGCACGCGAGAGACGCATACTTTGAAACTCCGTGGGTGGAAGCTTGTGCCCTATGGGCTGCGGCAAATGCATCCATTACATAAACATCACACAAAGAGGCATATGCCTTTGCTAATTGGTCATCATTTGCCTTTTCTCCCTGATTAAAACGGACATTTTCAAGTAATACTACCTCTCCAAANTCTATGTTAAACCCCAACCTCCANTCTTTGACAAACTTCACTGGATGTCTCAAGAGCTCACTCAGCCGATCGGCTATTGGCCTCAACGAAAACTCTGATTGAAAGCTACCCTCTTCAGGCCTTCCAAGATGCGACATCAGAATGACAGCAGCTCCAGACTTAAGGGCAATTTCAATTGTGGGGACCGCGGCAAGAATCCGAACATCACTCACTACACGATCACCATCAAGGGGTACATTCAAGTCTTCTCGAATCAATACGCGTTTTCTTGAGAGGTCTATTTCTTCCATAAATTTAGGCATCAATTAACCTCAAAGTTAGACCTGCAGCTGTACACAGGCAAATTATACCAAGCGAGCAAAGTATCGATCATACGATTTGCATAACCCCACTCATTATCAAACCATATCAACACTTTGAGCAGGTTCCCTTTAGCAACCTTTGTTTGATTCGCGTCTAAAATACCGCTTCGAGAATCATGATTAAAATCGCATGATGCNAGCGGCTCTTCGGTGTAACCCAATATNCCGAGCAACGTANTTGCAGCGGCCCCTCGACAACAACTATTTACGGTCTGAACATCCAGCTGTTCGCTTAGTAAAACCGTCAAGTCAATGACCGAGACATTCAAAACGGGGACTCGCATAGCTTGCGCTTCAAATCGGCCACTTAAGTGCGGTAAAAGTCGATCAATCCCCAATGCTAAACCGGTTTCAACGGGTATAATCGATTGCATAGCAGCCCGAGTTTTTCGAAGGTCGGTATGGTGATAAGCATCNATTACCGGCTGATCATTCATGGCCGAGTGAATTGTGGTGATCACGCCCGATTTGACACCGTAATTGTCATCAAGAAGTTTGATCACAGGAACGACGGCATTTGTTGTACACGATGCATTCGACACAATAGTTTGCTCTTGCCTNAGCTCGTGATGGTTTACACCAAAAACGATAGTAGCATCAACGTCTGCCTCAGCGGGCTGCGAAAAAAGTACCTTTTTAGCACCACTTTTAAGGTGGCCCTCAGCGGTTTTTCGATCGCTAAAAGTCCCGCTGCACTCCAACACAACATCAATCTCCAACCGCTCCCAAGGCAACCGTTCAACAAGAGCCTCATCAAATAGAGATATCTCATCATCATTAATGTAAAGCTTCAATCCGTCTGACCTTACTGCACCCGGAAATCTTCCATGAGTGGAATCATATCGGGTAAGGTGCGCTATAGTATCAGCATCTGAAGGCTCATTAATCGCAACGATTTTAACAGATTTCGTCGCCTCAGACTCGTAAATAGCTCGCAGCACAGAGCGTCCGATCCGTCCGTAACCGTTTATTGCGATCCGAAGCACTANTGAATAATCTCAAGAACTTTGGCAACAACGTTCTTTACTGAAAAACCAAAACTCGACATAACCACAGGTCCCGGTGCCGATTCGCCAAAATTACTGATACCAACTACCGATCCTTTCAAGCCCACATACTTGCGCCAGAAATCTGGGTGTGCTGCCTCCACTGCAACCCTGGAGGTAACACGAGAAGGTAATACAGATTCACGATAACTCTCATCTTGAATGTCGAACAACTCAGTGCANGGTAATGAAACCACACGCACATATACACCATCCTCAGCAAGCTCATCCGCGGCAAGAATGGCTAGCTCGACCTCAGATCCAGTAGCAATGATGATCGCTTTCGGATTTGGGTAATCTTGAAGAATGTAGCCACCGCGACTTATCTCATTGACTTGCTTCGTAGAACGTTTCATTGGCTCTAAGCCTTGTCGACTGAATATAAGTGCACTGGGGCCATCGGTTCGCTTAATCGCCAACTTCCAACACACTGCTGTTTCTGTGTTATCGCATGGCCGCCATGTATGAAGGTTCGGTGTCGAACGCAAAGTAGTGAGCTGTTCTACGGGTTGATGAGTTGGTCCATCTTCACCAAGACCGATTGAATCATGTGTGTATACGAAGATACTATTTATTTTCATCAGAGCCGCCATGCGTACCGCATTTCGCGCGTACTCCATGAACATCAAAAACGTGCCCCCATAGTTAACAAATCCGCCGTGTAACGCAATGCCATTNACAACTGCACTCATACCAAATTCACGAACTCCGTAATATATGTAGTTTCCGCCTCCGTCCGCAGAGCTTATGGGTTTAGAACCAGACCAAAGTGTTAGGTTTGAGCCTGTGAGATCTGCTGAGCCTCCTAGCAACTCTGGGAGTAATGGCCCATAGGCGTTTAACGCATTCTGTGAAGCTTTACGAGAAGCAATCTTTTGCATCGAAAATTGACATGATGCTATATACTTATTCGCTTCAGACTCGAAGTCTGAGGGCAAAGAACCTTTCATGCGGCGCTTAAATTCGTTATACAAGGCCGGGTACTCTGACTTGTATAAACTCATCTTTTGTGTCCAATTTTTTTGAAGAACCGCTCCTCGAGCAGTAGCATCCCATCCCAAATAATAGTCCTCTGGCACCTCAAATGGAGGATGCTCCCAGCCTAGTTGTTTGCGCGTGAGAGTAATTTCGTCAGCGCCAAGAGGCGCGCCATGACAGCTTTCTTTGCCCTGCTTGTTTGGAGAACCAAAACCGATAACCGTCTTACAACAAATGAGACTAGGTCGAGCCGTATCTGCCTTTGCGGCCGCGATCGCTGAAATCACTGCCTCGCTGTCATGTCCATCGATATCTGACAAGACTTGCCAACCGTAAGCTGAAAAACGCGCAGGCGTATCATCTTTGAACCAATCATGAACTTCTCCATCGATTGAGATACCATTATCGTCATAAATGACAATCAACTTGCTCAGTCCGAGAGTACCTGAGAGTGAGCACACTTCGTGAGAGATTCCTTCCATNAGACAACCATCACCAATAATTNCGTAAGTATGGTGGTCNACGATAGTGTGTCCAGGGCGATTGAAANTTGCCGCGAGGACCTTCTCAGCTANAGCCATACCGACGGCATTAGCTAATCCCTGNCCCAATGGTCCNGTCGTAGTCTCAACTCCGGGTGCATATCCCTTCTCTGGATGCCCTGGTGTTTTGGAATGCAACTGACGGAACTTTTTTAACTCCTCGATCGGCAAATCATACCCGCTGAGATGTAAAAGTGCGTAGAGCAACATAGAACCATGTCCGTTCGAAAGNACAAAACGATCCCTATTAACCCAGTCAGGATCAGCTGGATTGTGTTTTAAAAAATCATTCCATAATACCTGAGCTACGTCAGCTAAACCCATTGGCGCACCGGGGTGCCCACTTTTCGCCTGTTGAACGGCATCCATGCTAAGAGCCCTGACGGCATTAGCTAAGTCTCTGCGACTGGGCATTGATTTGTCTCCACATCCTTAAAACTCGAATCGTATTGTCGCGCACAGCGGAGTTTCAGTAAACCAATATTAGGACAAGATTTTAAGTTTCGGCTCTAGTGACAAGAGTATCGCGAGAAGACATAATGCTTAGTTGAAAAAGGAAAACTTATGTCTAGTTATAAAATATTCACGTCTGAGTCTGTGTCTGAGGGTCACCCAGACAAAATGGCTGATCAAATCTCTGATGCAGTGTTGGACGCAATTCTCAACGACGATCCTCATGCAAGAGTTGCCGTTGAAACAATGGTTAAAACAGGGATGGCCATCATTGCCGGTGAAGTCCGCACTGACACCTATGTGGACCTCGAGAGTATTGTTAGAGGTGTAATTACAGATATCGGGTACGATAGCTCCAGCAAGGGATTTGATGGCCACTCCTGCGCAGTTTTAAACGCCATTGGTAAGCAATCGGGAGACATTGCTCTCGGGGTGGATGCAAACAAAAACAAAGACATGGGAGCAGGAGATCAAGGCATGATGTTTGGTTACGCGAGTAACGAAACTGATGTATTCATGCCTGCCCCAATTTACTTCGCACATCGATTAGTTGAGAGACAAGCAGAGCTCAGAAAAGAAGGTACTTTGCCGTGGCTAAGACCAGATGCCAAGAGCCAAGTGACACTTAGATATGCAGGAGGGATTCCCGTTGCGATAGACGCAGTCGTTCTATCCACTCAACATTCAGAGTGTGTCTCTTTAGATGAACTTCGTGCGGCGGTTTTTGAGGAGATTATTTCGGATGTTTTACCGGAAAATTGGCTTCATAAAGGAACAAAATACCATATTAATCCGACTGGTAAATTTGTTATAGGCGGTCCAATGGGCGACTGCGGGGTTACAGGGAGAAAGATCATTGTAGATACCTATGGAGGCATGGCGCACCATGGCGGAGGAGCGTTTTCTGGGAAAGATCCTACGAAGGTAGACCGATCAGCAGCCTATGCTGGGAGGTATGTGGCAAAAAACATCGTTGCAGCTGGGCTTGCGGATCGGTGTGAAATCCAAATTTCATACGCTATTGGTATTTCAGAACCAACCTCGATAAGTATAGATACCTTCGGCACTGGAAAGCTTTCCGACCACGAAATTGTCACGCTGATTAAGGAGAATTTCGACTTGCGTCCCAGCGGTTTAATAGCCATGCTCAATTTGCGAAAGCCCATATACCGCCCAACAGCAACTTATGGACACTTTGGGCGTGTAGATAGTACCTTTACTTGGGAAAAATTAGACCGCGTTTCCGTATTAAAAAAAGCTCTTTAATACATCTATTGAATTGTTAAATACGTAAAATTTTGTAAACCTATAATTAAGAGGAAATACCATGTCCGCCAGCGTGCAACCCATAAAAAGACAGACTTCTTTCCAAGATTATCGGGTAGCCGATATCTCCCTCGCAGAATTTGGTCGTCGCGAGATNAAGATAGCGGAATCAGAGATGCCGGCNTTGATGGCTCTAAGACAGAANTATTCTGAATTAAAGCCACTCGAAGGAGCTCGNATTTTGGGTTGTATACACATGACAATTCAAACTGCAGTGCTCATTCAGACTCTGGAAGCGCTGGGTGCCACGGTAAGATGGACTTCCTGCAATATTTTTTCGACCCAGGATCATGCGGCAGCAGCTGTTGCCGCGAACGGCACATCTGTGTTCGCGTGGAAGGGAGAGACTGAAGAAGAGTATAATTGGTGTTTGGAGCAGCAGATTCTTAAAGATGGCATTCCATGGAACGCGAACATGATCCTCGACGACGGAGGAGATCTTACNGCCCTTCTGCACAAAAAGTATGCGGAAGTTCTTGANGGNTGTCATGGCGTTACAGAAGAAACAACAACCGGAGTGCTNAGACTNTNCGAAATGTTAGANCGAGGAGANCTCAGGATACCTGCNATAAATGTTAATGATTCTGTNACNAAGTCNAAAAATGACAACAAATATGGTTGCAGACACAGCCTAAATGATGCGATAAAGCGAGCTACCGATCATCTTCTCGCTGGTAAGAAAGCGGTTGTAGTGGGATACGGCGATGTTGGAAAAGGNTCTGCTCAGTCACTCCGCCAAGAAGGCATGATTGTAAAGATCACTGAAATAGACCCCATCTGTGCTATGCAAGCTTGCATGGACGGCTTCGAGGTCGTTTCATTATATAATGAAGGTGATACCTCAAAGGGGCCGAATTCCGATCTTCTGATNCATACAGATCTNCTAGTGACCAGCACAGGTAATTTCAACGTCTGTAACAGCGAAATACTAGGCGAGCTAAAGCCCGGGTGCGTCGTTTGTAACATTGGCCATTTTGATAATGAAATTGATACTGGGTATATGCGTGAAAACTGGGAGTGGGAAGAAATTAAACCGCAGGTACATAAAGTATTTCGAAGCAGTGACGCGCAAGATCATCTTGTACTGCTAGCTGAGGGCCGTCTTGTNAATCTGGGAAACGCGACCGGGCACCCCAGCAGGATAATGGATGGGTCATTTGCTAATCAAGTGCTAGCGCAAATGGAGCTTTTTAACAAACGATTCGCAGAGCAAGATTNTAAAACNAAATCTGCCATGCTCAAAGTCGAAGTATTGCCTAAGCGTCTCGATGAGGAGGTAGCGGCATATATGGTGCGAGGGTTTGGGGGGATAATTACAAAGTTAACGCAGGAACAAGCTGATTANATAAAAGTACCAATTGAAGGGCCCTTTAAACCAGACTCGTATAAGTACTGACTACGTTGATTGAGCTTGTCTTCGATTTGCTTGTTGATTTTAGACCTATAGCTATTAATAATAACTTTATTCGAGTGCCCCTCAAGCGGTAACTCGCGTTAATGTTGCCAACATGCCAGAATAACGGATAGACTATATATTTGTAAGTGCCTATGCGTACTCCCCGCGTTTTCGAGCCGCACCTTATTCAGGTGGGACAAAAGTTCCATGTTAGTTCNAGCAATGCGCATTACATCCGCACCGTTTTGCGTCTTTCAACCGGTGATGCTATAAGCGTATTCAATGGCCTTGGAGGTGAATACTTTTGCGAGGCAGTTGAAATTAAGAAGAATCTCGTAATAGTAGAAGTAAAGCATTTTGATCCTATTGAGCGTGAATCCAGCNTAAGCATACATCTTGGGATAGGCATTTCTCGTGGAGANCGAATGGACTTTGTAATTCAAAAAACAACAGAACTTGGGGTTGACATTATTACTCCGCTATTTACAAGACGTTCAGAGGTTAAACTTCCTGCAGCACGACTCAAAAAAAAATTATCACATTGGCAGCAAATAGCAATAACTGCGTGTCGGCAAAGTATGCGAAATCGTATTCCAAAACTTGCCAATCCCAAAACAGTTTCCGATTGGGTAATTAGTGTGAATGAGCATGTCAGATTTGTTCTTGACCCGANATGTCAAAAAACTGTCACTACTTTTATCAAAGCTGCTAACTCTGTTTCACTCTTAGTGGGACCTGAGGGGGGCTTGGACGAGGAAGAAATTAAAATTACTGAATCAGCTAACTTCCATAAATTAAGTCTCGGACCGAGAATTCTGAGAACGGAGACCGCACCCATTGCTGCAATCAGCATCTTGCAGTCAGTTTGGGGCGATATGAAATGAAAAATAAACCGGTCACACGGTTAACACTACTTATGGTGGTTGTGACGCACAGCACCCTGACATGGACCAGTCAAAATCAAACAAATGCAATGCTAGAGGCAATAGGGACAATATTCTGTGACGGCTTAATCCGTGGAACAGCATCACATGTGCAGCATAACAGGAAAGAGTATTCCATTATAATCACGGCGGCTCATGTGCTTTTGGATCGAAAAACTCGCTCGGCTTTCCGAAGCTGCTCATACAGNGCTTCCAACGCTCGTTTTCAAAATTTCCTCATCTCAAAAACATCGACTCCNGGAAAATTATTGCGAGACAGCGATGCGCTTGAGGGCATGAGNAAAGATTGGGTTTTTGCCTCGCTAAGTCAAAAACTCTATGCGCCTAAATTACAACTACATCGGAGTTCTCAAGAGTCACTACCGAATTTATCATTAGCAATGCTTGTTTATGATAGGAAATTAGGTAAGATTGTCGGTATCGAAAATTGCCGGTCCATGCAGTCACCCCACGTCGAGTACCCAACTCTTCTGTTACATAATTGCGCTCATGGGCCAGGGGTTTCTGGAGCACCATTGCTTAATTTGCAGACACTAGAACTCATAGGTGTGCATGGCGGCCAGTTAATCATCACCAAACTTCCCAATCACAACATTGAGGGTATTCTTGGACAAGCGCGGCTAATTGATGATGAAGTGCTAGATGAATTAAAACGTTTTAGTATGAGTTTACCGTGACATCGAGGAACTAAGAAGAATCGTATGGAAAATTAAAAGTTTAGGGGATAATATCGAAATTACATGTGGTTCGCTAATAAGAAAAATACCCATGNCCAAAATCATCGTATAATTACCAACGACAAGAGTGAGGGACAAAGANGTGCATGACCTTAATACTTTTAGGCTCGAAACTAGAGATTGGCTTGAGAACCATTGTCCTCAAAGCATGAGAACACCTGTTGTTGAGGAGAAAGAAAAGTACTGTGGAGGCCGAAGAAGCTCCTATTACAGTGATGACCAAAGAGCCTGGGTGGAAAGTATGATTTCAAAAGGTTGGGTCGCCCCCACTTGGCCACGCGAATATGGAGGCGGCGGTCTTTCAAAAGAACAGGAGCAGGTGCTGAAGGAAGAACTCTCAGCTATCAAAGCCAGAAGCCCAATATTCAGTAGCATGGGTCTATCAATGATAGGGCCAGCGATCCTTGAATTTGGCTCTGAGGAACTCAAACGTGAGCATTTACCAAAGATGATCCGTGGAGAAATACGCTGGTGTCAGGGATACAGTGAACCAAATTCTGGATCTGACTTGGCAGGACTGCAAACCAGGGCAGAGGATTCTGGCGATCATTTCATCGTCAATGGCCAAAAAGTTTGGACATCCAGTGCCGACAAATCTGACTGGATGTTCTGTCTGGTAAGAACTGACTTCGAATCGGGAAAACACTACGGAATTAGCTTGGTGTTATTTGATATGGAGAGCACCGGCGTTACAGTCCGACCGATAAAACTAATTTCCGGCGCATCACCATTCTGTGAAACGTACCTCGACAATGTCAAAGTTAAAAAAAATCAAGTTGTCGGAGAAATTAATAAAGGATGGACGATAGCAAAGTACCTTCTGACTCATGAACGCCAGAACATTGGGGACATAGGTAACGTAGCTAGAACACAAACCCTATCCGAAGAGGCGGTAGATTCATTAGGTTTGCGCGACGGCCAGCTCTCAGATTCAAGTCTCAGAACCGAAATAGCAGAATGGGAAATAGATTATGAATGCCATCAGCTAACAATGGAGCGTGTGAATTTAGAAATTGAGTCCTCTGGCGTCGGAAATACATCAGCTATGCTAAAATACTACGGCACTGAACTGAACAAACGTCGACATGAACTTGAAATGAGTATTCATGGTGGCGCAGCGCTCGGCTGGGGAGAAGATTCGATTGCACGGCCTTGGCTGCGGTCAAAAGGTAATTCCATTGAGGGGGGCACCTCTGAAATCCAGCTAAACATCATATCTAAAAGAATACTTGGACTAGGGTAGAGATGGAACTATTACTTAATCAAGAGGAGTCCATGGTGAAGGATTCAGCGATAGAGTTTTTAAACACTCATGCAGGTCCCAGTTTACATAGAGAACTTCGCGACGGTAGTTCCTCTCGAGGCTACTCAAATTCACTTTGGGGTCATATGATCGATCTTGGCTGGCCCGCAATACTAGTTTCCGAAGATTACGGCGGTCTCGGTTTTTCGCACGTTGCCATGGGGCAGATTAGTGAACAAGTTGGTAGCTTTTTGGCCAGTTCTCCTTTGTTCGCGTCATCTATATTAGGGGCCTCTGCAATTGAACACGCTGGTACCGAGCAGCAAAAAAAAGATTTACTCCCTTCAATTGCAGCCGGGGAACTTTTCTTCACTCTCGCTATAGACGAGGCCCCACGCCATAATCCAGAGCTAGTTGATTGCCAAGCGGAGAGGAGCGGAAGTGATTACCTACTTTCTGGAGTAAAACATTATGTTGTAGACGGTCATATTTCAGATAACCTGATAGTATCAGCAAAAACGTCAAATAATCAGGTGAATAAAAACGATGCAACCTTATTCATAGTTCCAACAGCAAGCGAGGGTGTTNAAATTACGAGGGTACCCATGGTGGATAGCCGTAACTCATCGACAGTAATGCTTGAAAATGTGTTGATTGGAGAGCATCAAATTCTCGGCGGTGTCGGTAACGGACACAACATCTTATCTATCATTTTAGATATCGCTAACACACATTTAGCTGCCGAGCTTCTTGGTATTTCAATTGAGAGTTTTCGGCGAACCCTAAGCTACCTTAAAGAGAGGAAACAATTTGGTGTAAACATCGGTAGCTTTCAAGCATTGCAACATCGNGCGGCAACGTTATGGTCAGAAATTGAGTTGTGCAAATCCATTGTTTTAAAAGCTCTTCGATCACTTGATGACCCAAGTTTGAGTACGCCAAGATTAGCAAGCTCAGCTAAAGCAAAAACATGCAAGATTGCTGCTCTGGCCACGAACGAGGCGATTCAGATGCATGGAGGAATAGGTATGACAGATGAATTCGACATTGGTTTCTTTTTGAAGCGCGCTCGAGTTGCGCAACTTTTATTTGGTGATCAACGCTTTCATACAAAGCGCTTCTCGGAATTATCTGGCTTCTAACTTGAATGTTTAACGAGCTCACGCGCTATGATCGTTTTTTGAATTTCACTGGTACCCTCATAGATACGCAATAAGCGTACATCTCTATAAAAACGAGCGACTGCATACTCCTCCATATAACCAGCGCCTCCATGAATTTGGACTGCGCGATCGGCAACGCGGCCAACCATCTCAGTCGCAAATAATTTACAGCACGACGCAAGCATCCTAACATCACCACCCAAATCCCGTTTTTGAGCCGCATCCAGAACCATACACTCAGCTGCATAGCATTCTGTCTCGCTCTCGGCCAGCATCGCTTGTGGTAGCTGGAAATCAGATATTTGACGACCAAATTGCCTTCTATCCTGAGCAAAAGCCACAGATAGCTCTATCAGTCTTTTTGCACAGCCAACTGAAAGCGCAGAAATATGAATTCGACCACGATCTAGTGTTTTCATAGCAGTCTGAAAACCAAGGCCTATCCGCTCGGGTCCACCGATAATATTTTCCTGAGGAACCCGGCAGTCTTCAAAAATTACGTCACAAACGTGAGCCCCCTGTTGGCCCATCTTTTTATATGGTAACCCGAGCGAGATACCCTCAGAGTTCGCGTCTACCAAAAATGCGGTCACTCCTTTTGAACCCGTCTCCTCAGCATTCGTTCGCGCAAAGACTGTTAAAAGTCCAGCAATGTTTGCATTGGTAATCCAGCGCTTTGTGCCAGTGAGAAGATAGTCACTGCCATCCTTCACTGCACTAGTTCTTAGGGAGGCAGCATCAGANCCTGAATCTGGCTCCGTCAATGCAAAGGATCCAATGACCTCTCCCGACGCCAACAATGGTAGAAAGCGTCGCTTTTGCTCTTCAGTGCCATGTATAACGATGCCCTGACTACCGATCCCGTTGTTTGTTCCAATAACGGACCTGAAAGCGGGGGAGGTCCTTCCCATCTCAATTATAACNTTACACTCTTCNAAGGTGTTCAGTCCNAAACCACCATATTCATNAGGGATCGTCAGACCAAAAAGTCCCAATTCGCGCATTTCATCCAANACCGACTCAGGAAGATAATCNTCCTCGGCAACTTGAGCCTCGAGTGGTATCAAACGCTCCTCCACAAAACGGCGAACTGTGGAAATAAGCTGAGAGAGGGTTTCACGATCTAGAGCCATTTGATTACCTTTTTACGCNGGAAANGCTATCATTTATTTTGTACATCGCGCAAACTGGCTTTTTCCGCAACTAATCGCTCCAGTAACGGCGATGGCTTCCACCAACGGTCGCCATGATGATAAGCAAACTTACGAATTGAATCGAGCATACGATCAAGCCCTACCTTATTTTCAGCCCAATACATGGGTCCCCCTCGCCAAGCAGGGAATCCATACCCATTTATNTAAACAGTGTCTATGTCACCCGAACGAAACGCCATACCCTCGTCTAAAAGCTCGAAACCTATATTGCACATGGCGTAAAAACACCGTTCCACTATTTCATTATCATGAATTTCACGTTGCTGTATGCCGAATTTTCTAGCCGCCTCAGAGACCAATTTTTCACTGACCGCGGCGGGGATGGGCGTTCTATTACCTGGAGAGTAATCGTAGAAACCGCCCCCCGACTTCTGACCATAGCGGCCCATCTCGACCAGCCGGTCAGCAACATACGTCGAGGGAATGTCATAAGTGCTCTCATCCATCTGCTCCCGCAAACGGTATCCGATGTCTATACCTGCCATGTCGGCCATCGCGATAACTCCCATCGGCATACCGAAATCGAAGAGGACACGATCAACCTGTTGCATTTTTGCCCCTTCCAAGACCAATTTATGAGCCTCCCTCGCGTATCCTGACAACATTCTGTTACCAATAAAGCCATAGCATACTCCGGCAACAACACCCGCCTTTTTAATCGTCTTCGCTAATTTCAGGACCGTGGCGAGTACTTCTGGGTTTGTTTTTTCGGCACGCACAATCTCCAACAAACGCATTACATTGGCAGGTGAGAAAAAATGCATTCCTAGCACTCGCCCAGGATTTGTAACAACTGATGCGATTTCATTTATATCAAGATACGAGGTATTTGTCGCCAATATAGTGTCAGGTCTTACGATAGAGTTGAGCTTAGAGAAAACTTCCTTTTTTACGCTCATATTTTCAAACACTGCTTCAATCACAAGATCACTTTCAGTAAGATCAGCATAGTTTGTGGTGCCCTCGATCAAACTCATACGCTGTTCAACCATTTCAAAACTGATACGCCCCTTATGCGCGCTTGCCTCATAATTTTTGCGAATTATTCCTAGGCCTTTGTCAAGTGCCCCCTGCTCCAACTCTAGAATTTTAATGGGGAGGCCGACATTAGCAAAGTTCATTGCGATGCCGCCTCCCATGGTCCCCGCCCCAATAATGCCCACTCGATTTATCGGAGTCAGCTGGACATCTTTTGCCAATCCAGGCACCTTAGTCGCAGCGCGCTCCGCAAAAAACACATGTTGCAGTGCCTTCGATTGAGGATTCTGAATACAATTTCGGCTCAACTCCCGCTCCCGTTTGACACCGTCAGAAAATGGTAGTTCTACAGCAGCCTTCACCGCCTGAATACAACACTCGGGGGCGTCCATTCCTCGGGTACGTCTTGCTACAGAGATACGAAATGCTTCGAAGTAGGCTCCATCGAACTCTGATGAATCAATAACCAGCTCATGGCTTTTTCTCAAAGGGGCCTCCTGGAGTACTAGTTCCTCCGCAAACTCTACCGCAGCCTCGATGATATTGTCCTCTACAATCCGATCAATCGCTCCTGCCGCCAAAGCCTTGGATGCAGATACAGGGTTTCCTGAAGTAATAAGTTTTAAAGCAAACTCGACACCAGTAAGTCTCGGCAACCTTTGAGTACCTTGAGCCCCCGGGATGATTCCAAGTTTGACCTCTGGAAGCCCGATCTTGCCGGAGGCGAGTGCGATACGATAATTACATCCAAGCGCTACCTCTAGACCGCCCCCGTAGGTGGTGCCAAACAGAGCAGCCACCATAATCTTGGGGCTTGCCGCGAGCTTGTCAACCACTTCCCCGAGGTGCGGTGGTTCTACACCTGACGCGAACTCTGATATATCCGCACCTGCCATAAAAGTTCTACCCCGACACGCCAATACCAGCGCATCTATACTCTCATCCATCGAAGCCCTGTATACCGCATCTACCAATCCTGTCCTCACCGCAAANGAAATAGCGTTAACCGGTGGGTTATCAACCCAGATAATGCCTATCGAACCTCGCTTTTCAATCTCTCCCTGCATAAACTTTCTCCCAATCTTCTGATCTTTTAAATCTTTTGTTTCTAACTTTTAAACGGAGGAAACTAACCTCGACACATTAGATCTAACCTAACTAATCAGTCNTTGCNTAGACAAGGCCGCCATCAACGGCGATCGTTGTACCNACAAGGTAGTCTCCTGCGCGAGAACACATATAAACGGCTGTTCCCGCTATGTCATCCGGTCGCCCGATTCGTTGAGCAGGTATTACCGCAGCAANTCGGTCGGGCTCGTCTCTAGCAGTTATATTCATGTCACTAGAAAATGCACCCGGTGCAATTCCGTTTACAATGATATTGTCCCTTATTAGCCGCTTGGCCATCAGCCCTGTCATACCTATTAATCCAGCTTTGCTCGCCACATAAGAGTAAGTCTCAAGTCTCGGAGTACGAAGCCCATCAATAGACGCAATGTTAATTACCTTTGATGGTTGCTCTTGAGATGCGCCAAATCGTAACAAGGGCGCCAGTCGTTGGGTCAGGAAAAATACAGACTTAACATTGATATTCATTACCTTATCCCAACCACTTTCGGGAAAATCGTCGAACGGCGCCGTCCACGCAGCCCCAGCATTATTTATTAAAATATCAAGATGATTTTCTCGCCCAGAAATCTCCTCAATAAATCCGCCTATCCCCTCTGAAGTTGATAGATCATATGGAATCGCGATACANTCTCCGAAAACAGATAGCTGCTCTGCNGTCTCTAAACACGGTTTAGCCTTCCGCGATGTGATGTATGTCTTCACTCCTCTTTTAACAAATTCTGCTGCAATCATTTTACCGATACCGCGAGAGCCCCCTGTGACTATCGCAACCCTACCGCTGATATCAAATAGATCTTTCATAACCTTTTTGGCCCCAAAATACAGTTGTTAAGTGGGATAGCTTGCTCATTAAGTGCTCAATGGTCAACAAAATGGGGGGATCCCCTTGAGAAAACCCCCCAATTAAAGATCTGCCGGGTATACTGTGAAATCTGTGATTAAAAGAATATCGTAAAAATTNNTGGTAATAGTTTTTATTGCCTGGACCCAGACTATTAGGAGTANNCAAATGTCCACACCAAATGCAAAGCTCCAAAACTTAAGTACCACTACAAACAATTCGCCGACACTATCCACTGTAAATAAATATGATAATGACTCCATGATATCGGCTCCAAATCCGGAACTCTTCAATCTCAATATGTCTGAACAATCACAACCNCTATTTGCTGCAATAAAAAAGCATGTTGCGGAGAACGTCGCGCCGATGCTTGAGGAATATCACTCTTACGACGAGGGAAAAGAAAACATTTGGACTTATCACCCCAGACAGTTAGAATTACTTGAAGGGGCAAAGGACAAAGCAAAGGCTGCTGGCCTATGGAACTTTTTCCTCCCAAATTCTGAAACTGGAGAGGGCTTATCGAATCTAGATTACGCCTATCTTGCCACCGAACTGGGGAAAACATATCTAGCTTCACAAACTCTGAATTGTAGTGCTCCAGATACCGGAAACATGGAAGTATTAGAGCGGGTCGGGACACCANAGCAGAAGGAACAGTGGTTAAAACCTCTACTGGCAGGTGAAATCCGGTCTGCTTATGCAATGACTGAACCNAATGTTGCATCATCAGACGCAAAAAATATCAGTACACAAGCCTACCTTGACGGCAATGAGTGGGTTATCAACGGAGAGAAGTATTACATAAGCGGTGCTGGTGATCCAAGATGTAAAGTCATGATTACTATGGTGAAAACCAGTCCAGAGGCTGAAACTTTCCGTCAGCAGTCCCAAATTCTTGTACCGATAGATACTCCTGGAGTGAAAATCATGGGGCCTATGCATGTCTTCGGAGATCCTGAAGCGCCACATGGTCATATGCACATTCGCTTTAAAAATGTTCGTGTTCCCAAAGATAATATCCTATTGGGAGAAGGACGAGGTTTTGAAATTTCACAACTTCGCCTTGGCCCCGGCAGAATACATCACTGCATGAGGTCGATAGGAGCTGCCGAGGTAGCACTAGAGATGATGATCAAACGTGCCAGCACCAGAGTTGCCTTTGGAAAACCAATCGTCAAGCTTGGAAAGAATCTCGAGGTAATATCGCGAGCAAGAATTGAAATAGATGCCTGCAGACTAATGGTACTGCAAGCGGCAAAGGCCATGGATGTTTTGGGCAACAAGGAGGCTCGCGTCTACGTAAGCGCTGTGAAAGCAATGGTTCCCGAAAAAGTTTGCAAGATTATTGACGACGCTATTCAGATGCACGGAGCAACAGGAACATCCCAGTGGACACCATTAGCAGGAATGTATGCTTCTCAGCGNACACTTCGGCTGGCCGATGGCCCGGATGAGGTTCATCACATGGTTGTCGGAAGGAACGAAGTAAGAAAATATGACCTCTGGTAGGATAAAAGCTTACCGTGTTGGCAAAAGATCAGTAAATGTTTTGTCACTTTGATGAATTTATTAAAGTCAAGTGCGATNAATCCAAATTTNGGTGTTGAACTNCACAACCACAAGCGACTTTTTGATTTTTCGGATGAAGAGTTGGCTGAGATTAAGCAGCTAGCTGCCGACAAGTGCGTTGTGGTGGTGAGAAACGTTATCATGAGCATGTTAGAACAGGCTGAGTTTGCTCGCAGGTTAGGAGAACCCCTCATTAAACCAAACAACCCTGAAAATGTGCCGAGAGAATTAATTCAGATAAAAGCAGACAAAAATTCCAAGTATGCGGCTGGTGAGCTATGGCACTCNGACGTGTCCAGCGACTCAAAACCACCCGGCTTATCAATGCTTAGAATGGAAATAACACCTGATTCTGGTGGCGATACAGTCTTTGCCAATATGTTCCAAGCTTTCGATTCACTATCAGAATCTATGAGAACGTTCTTGCAAAAACTCAGAGCCCTTCATGTGCCAAAAGCGCATTACCTGTACACAAGTGGTATAAAAAAAATGCACGAACTAGAATCCTCATTGCATCCTATCGTTAGACTACATCCTCTAAACAGACGGAAGGCCCTTTTCGTAAACGCAGGATTCGTAGAAAAAATCGAGGGCTTGACTGCTTTAGAAAGTAAAGCAATTCTTAGGATGATTTATAACCACATTGCGTACTCTGTCAATCACCAATGTCGAATCCGCTGGGAACCCAATACAGTAGTTTTCTGGGACAATCGTTGTGTTCAACACTTCGCTTCTTTTGACTATTTTCCAGCAATGAGATTAGGCTANAGATCAACGATTCGAGGAGAAAAACCAATTCCTGCATAANTTTTNNCACATTAAACTTTTTATCAAAGTGAGCAATAANTTTGAAAACAAGAATCCTCNTGGATACCGATGCAAATAATGAAGTAGATGACCAGCAAGCGATTGCTTATCTTCTTCTGAGTGGGGAATCGTTCCTCATTGAAGGCATAACGGTGAATCGTACAGATAACGGTGGCGACATAGAGGCTCAAGCCGAAGAAGCAGAAAGAATCGTAAAGCTTTGTGGGCTTTATCCCTCCTTAAAGGTAACGCGAGGCGCCTCAGGTTGCTTCAAGGAAATTTCTGAGGATGTCATGCAAGAAAGCTTCGATGGCATTGACGCAGTGAACCTAATCATTAAAAGAGCCTCNAGACCGGAAAAGCAAAAACTAGTTTTACTTGCCATAGGGAAGCTGACCAACGTTGCTTTGGCACTTAAAAAAAAACCCACAATAGCGGATAAACTCAAGATTGTCTGGCTTGGGTCAAACTATCCCGATCCTGGAGAATATAACCTCATAAATGATCAAGAGTCCGTCAACTATGTCTTAGACACTAAAGTGGACCTTGAGATAGCCGTTGTCCGATATTTTTCCAAGTCAGGAACGGGAGCTGTGAGAGTTACTCCAGAAGCGCTTGAGAAAAATATCGCCGGCAAGGGCCCTTGGATAGAGGATGGCGTAATTGGTCGCCATGGCGGTATTTTCCACTATTTTGGAGACTATTCAATAAATCTTCTTAACAACACTCACCTCTACGGTGAGCCCCCATCTAGGGCGCTTTATGACATGGCAGCAGCAGCTATTATAAAAAATTCTAAATGGTCCAGCGAAGTAACAATACCCGCGCCAATACTTGAAGACGGTAATTGGCTAAATCGCCCCAACAACCAAAGGACAATTACCATAAAAGACAATTTTGACAAACAAAATATCGTCAAAGATTTTTACAAGACTATCAATCAATTCGTCCATGCAGAAGTCCTATGACGGCTTCTTGGTATGCCTCTATATTATACGAGTAGAGCCTCAACTAAACGCGGACCTCTACTTTCCATTGCCTGTGAGACTGCTTCGAAAAACTCTTCGGTAGTTTCTGCTCTAACTGCCTTGACGCCAAGACCTTCGGATATAGAGATCCAGTCTAGGGTCGGGTTGGATAAATCTAGAAGCGAAAGAGCTTTAGATCCGGGATTTGCAACGCCCACACGACCGAGTTCAATATTGAGAATTCCATAACTATTGTTCTTCATAATTATCGTCAATACATCAAGGTTCTCCCTTGCCATAGTCCACAGAGCTTGAACGGTGTACATACCTGATCCGTCTGCCTGTAATGCAATAACCTTCCGATCCCGACACGCCACAGCTGCGCCCACTGCCACTGGAAGACCCTGTCCTATAGCCCCTCCTGTGATCATTAACCAGTCGTGTTTTGGGCCACCTGCGCTATATCGAAATGCTGCGCCACCACTGGTACCGGATTCATCAGAGACAATTGCGTTCTCAGGCATCAGCTTTGAAATAATTACTCCCGCGGACTCCCGAGTAAGCTTGCCACGCTCAAAGTTCGCAGGTGTCTCATCTTGAACATTTGCGGGTAGCCTTGGCGCATCCAATTGATCAGCTAACCTACGCAATGCATCCTCTGCGTCAGTTGATACTTCTGCCAGCTGCACAAGTTTAGCTCTCTTTGGGGATATCCAGCTTTCCCTTCCTGGATATGCAAAAAAAGCTACGGGTGGTTTACAACCAACGAATACAATCTGATCAAGTCCATCAAGATGTTTGACCGCCATCTCCGAAAAATACGGTAATCGCTCTGCCATCACTCTCCCAGCACCTCTTTGCCATCTCGCATTTATAGTTTCACAGATAATTCGCGCACTTGTTGCTGCAACGACTCGACCCGCGTGAAAAAGAGCAGCCTCCCGCAAAGCCCTACCACCGAGGAACAAAGCGCTCTTTCTCGTCCTATTTTTCAGAACAGCAGCGGCCTCTAACACATCAAACTCACTTACTTTTGGTACATCTGGAATTTTTCCACACGTAGCTGCCTCAGCACCATCAGTCCAGGCATGGTCCCCGGGAGCAACCACTGTGGCAATCTGCCCTGGATAGATTTGGGAGGCAACAACAGCTTCTGCGCCTGCCACTGCAAGATCAGAGGGTGAGCTTGAGGTACGAACCCAATCAGACATCGGTGAAGCTATCCCAACTATATCTGAAGTCAATGGTGCGTCATACTTAAGATGATCGACCGCATGATCACCCACAATATTGATCATTGCTGTGTGCGCACGCCGAGCATTGTGAATATTGGCCAGGCCATTTGCCAATCCTGGTCCAAGGTGCAATAAAGTCGCCGCTGGCGCATCTGTCATGCGCGCGTATCCATCGGCCGCGCCCGTAACCACCCCTTCAAACAAACCTAGAATTGCTTCCATCCCATCCTGTTTATCAATTGCCGCCACGAGCTGCATTTCTGAGGTGCCGGGATTTGCAAAACACACCCTCACGCCCCCCTTGAATAATGTCTCAATAAGTGCCTCTGCTCCATTCATTCGCGTTTCCCTTTAACATATCAGCTGCAACATGGAGCGTTGACATTACGCTCCAATTAAGGAAACAATGCCGCAGGTCTTGCCATTTGTACAGAGGCAGAATTGTTCGGACAATTGGATAGGGATGATCTTTGTTTAAGTACAACCAAAAACAAAGGGGGTCACAATGAGAATCAGGCAGATTGCGCTCGTAGCTCGAGAAATAGATCAAGTAAAAACCACACTATCATCGATATTGGGTACGGAACAAGTTTTTGTGGACCCTAAAATGGTAATTTTTGGATGCGAGAATATTATATTTACTATCGGCGATACTTTCCTTGAGGTCGTAAGTCCAATCAAGGATGGAACAACTGCTGGGCGGCTGCTGGACCGACGGGGGGGAGACGGCGGTTATATGGTAATTGTTCAAGTAAATGATCTTAAATCTGAAAAAAATCGACTAAAGAATACAGATATCAGGATCATATGGGAGACAGAGTCTGAAAGAGCTGCCGCGATTCACCTTCATCCAAAGGATGTCCCTGGCGCAATCGCTTCATTAGACTGGATGGCGCCTCCGGAAGCATGGTACTGGGCCGGTGAGGGCTGGGATAAGCGAAAAGCGAGATATGCTCAATCGATAACGGCCGCCGAAATCCAAAGCGACGATCCGGATGAGGTCGCAAAGCGCTGGGGCATTGCCTTCAACCGCCCAATCGATTACTCCAAAAAACTGCCGCGCCTGCCACTCGACTCCAGCGAGGTGCGATTTGTCAAATCCGAAGATAACAAAGGGCCTTCCCTTAGCGCCATTGATATTGAGGTTATCGATAAGAATGTTATATTGGACGAGGCTAAGCGACTGGGCCTCCGTCAAAAAGGAAACTGTGTCACTGTCTGCGGAATTAACTTGAATCTTATTTAAAATGGGTGCTTTTCCTTTTACGATACGACCAGATAAATAATAACAATCGATATACTCAATTCGTTACAGCAATATCAACGATTTTTACAAGAGGATGTAATTCAATGTCTTTGAAAATAAAACCCAACGCCCAAGAACATCTTTTAACATCTTTAAGTGACGGAATCTTGACTCTCACAATGAACCGGCCAGAAGCCCGCAATGCTCTATCTGCCGAGTTACTACAAGGCCTTAGCACACAACTGGCTGATGCAGCCCAAAATACTGATATACGTTGCATCATTCTAACAGGGGCCGGTAAAGGCTTCTGCTCAGGAGGAGATGTAAAGGCCATGGCAGCAATGAATAACTCTGCGAGGCCCTTGACTGTCGATGAAGCCATACACAGACAACGTATAGATCAACGAGCAACTGCAGGACAGCTGTACAAAATTCCGAAGCCAACAATCGCTGTTCTCCCGGGAGCGGCAGCGGGAGCGGGGCTTGCACTAGCGCTGGCTTGTGACCTTCGGATCATGGCATCTAATGCCATTATGACCACAGCTTTTGCTCGCGTTGGATTCTCCGGCGATTTTGGTGGGACCTTCTTCATGTCGCAGCTGGTGGGAACGGCGAAAGCTCGAGAACTGTACTACCTGTCCGATAGGTTAAGCGCGAAAGATGCTTTAAGCTTAGGTTTAACAAACTGGGTCGTCGAGCCAGAAGAACTGTCAACTAAAACTCAAGAAATTGCGATCCGCCTTGCGAGTGGTCCCCCAATCGCTTTTAGGTACATGAAAGAGAATCTAAATCGAGCTATCTCCTCGGGTGACATAGATGACTGTATGGACCTTGAGTGCACGCACCATGTGCATTGCGCGAAGACCGAGGATCATAAAAACGCTGTAAAAGCATTTATGGAAAAACGAGACCCATCCTTCAGTGGACGTTGAACCATCAAATGATCTGAGTTCTCAACCCGGATCAAGTAACGAATCTAAGATCGAGCGTTGGGTCAACTTTTTAGCCGCTTACTTCATGGTCTGGAGACAGCCGATTGCACTCTCATCGGAGGGTAAAAATATAGGTGGGCCCGACAATCGTAACCGGAAGTTAAGTGTAAAGGCAAAAGTTCTTTTCGCGTCTGGTGCCATTCAAGAGGGAGTAGTATCGGCGGGTGGAATTGTCACTCTGATTTTTTATAATCAAGTTTTAGGAGTTTCGCCTGCCTTGGCAGGGATTGCTTTTGCAATAGCAAGCGTCAGTGATGCAATCACGGATCCTTTAATAGGAACCTACTCGGACCAATTTAAGAGCAAGATTGGAAGACGACACCCGTTTATGTTTTTCTCGGCTTTACCTCTTGCGGTTTCCTTCTTCTTTTTATACCAACCACCCCAAGAGCTCTCTGCGACGGGTTACTTCTGGTGGTTGACGGTTTTTTTAGTCCTTGTCAGGGTATCGCAGACATTTTACCTGGTACCCCACGACGCCCTTGGTGCAGAGCTTACGGACAACTACGAGGAAAGATCATCTATATTCGGTTATAACGCAGTTGCAGTGGCAGTTTTTGCCGCCTCAATTGCTATGTTTGCCTATGTAATAGTCTTCCCATCAACTGAGGGGTATGATAATGGTCTCCTNAATAAGTCCAGATATATCATACTAGCGTCTGCAGGTTCGATCACGATCTTTTTTTCTGTTATCGTATGTGCGCTCGGTACAATGGATCAAATACCGTATCTNCACGATACGAAAATTAGNCAAAAAATTTCATTTAAAAAATATGTCCGAGAGCTAACCGATTTAATAACCAANCGCAATTATATCGCAGCTTGNCTGAGCTTACTGACCTGTTATGCCTCANTAGGGATTATTACCGTCTGCAGCAGTTACGCATATATTTATGTATTTGAAATCCCAACGGAAGACATGATTTGGGGCGGCCTCGCAAAAATGCCAGGTATGGTAGTCGCTCTGCCGGTTCTTGCGTTTATGTCTAAATTCTTTGAAAAGAAAACGACCTTCATAATTGCTTGTGCCTGGACTGCAATCATGGTTAGCACTCCTTTTTTCTTTGGCTTATTCGATCTTCTGCCTCCTCCAGGCACCGCTGCCCAACTTTGGGTTGTATATGGAACCCTTGCACTTGGGTTTGCAATCTTTCCTGTCACACAAATTATAATCGACTCTCAGTTGGTTGACGTTGCTGATGACCATGAATATCGGACAAATCGTCGGTCCGAGGGNGTGATATTCTCAGTTCGCAGTTTTGGAAATAAAGCTACTGCAGGTGTTGGAAGCGCTTTAGCAGGTTTTGGACTTGAGATGATAGAGTTCCCTGAAAATGCGAAGGTTGGAGGTTTGGAACCAGCGACCATGGACGGTTTACTCATCATCAATGGACCAATTTATTTGGGATTTTATCTACTCGCCTGTGTCTTTATGGCATTTTATAAAATCGACAAGGAATATCATTCCAGTATCCTCTCCGAATTGGAGGTAATTCGAGAAAAGAAGAGTTTGCAAGATGAAACCTAGACCCTTAGCTGAGGTTATCCAGCGCGTAGTCGACACCGAAGAAAAATATGCGATAGAGGATCAAACGATCCGAGGAGTTACATTAAAAACCTTCAAAAATGCCCCGCATGATCTCCGAGAGGTCCTCGACCTATGTCTNATACATAACGACGCCGAATTCCTTATATATCAAGACGAGAGATACACNTTTANAGAAGTNTACAATATCACTAAAANAATNGCGGACATTCTCATAACGACCTATAGGATCAGACCCGGTGATCCCGTTGCCCTTGTTATGCGAAACACACCAGAATACCCAATGCTGATGATGGCAATTGCCTCTGTAGGGGCACTTACGGTTTGTCTAAATAGCTGGTGGACAGAAAAAGAGCTTAAATATGGCTTCTTGGACTGCGGTGCTTCGCTAGCCTTCGTCGATGCACAAAGGAGTGAAAAGATCATACCTTTCTCTTGCGACCTTGGCATAAAACTGGTTGAGGTTCGGGATGCGAAAACCAANAAAAANCAAGCTTTTTGGGGGCAACTGGCGGGAGAAAGCGAAAACTTAGCCGCTAAGGTCTCAATTGGTAAGGACGATGACTTTGTCGTGCTATACACCTCCGGCTCAACCGGCTACCCCAAAGGTGTTNTACTNACACACCGCAATATCGCCTCAACCATCCANTCCTGGTTCTTCGGTCTGCATGTGCAAGATCTATTGGGAGTCAAGCCGGCGCCGATGATCGACGGGACAGGGAGGCCCTACCAAGGCGGCGTACTTGTGGCTACACCTTTCTTCCATGTGTCTGGCACACTTCCATTTTTTCTGGCATTAAGCTTGGGAGGAAAACTCATAATACTCCATAAATGGGATCCTATTCTTGCTGCAAAGCTTGTAGAAAAAGAAAAAATTTCTCGTATGGGAGGAGTGCCCACGATGGCTGCCGAACTCATCGATGCAGCAAC
Organism: Porticoccaceae bacterium; assembly: GCA_002720735.1. Taxonomy (GTDB): domain Bacteria; phylum Pseudomonadota; class Gammaproteobacteria; order Pseudomonadales; family Porticoccaceae; genus TMED48. The sequence goes on along the minus strand of PBJN01000029.1, from coordinate 23,299 downwards.
TCAAACTGGGGCAAATATCCAATCGCTCCGATTCCTTGACACCGGCGGAGCTCAGCGCCCAGAGCAACATCCCGCCAAGGTTGTGGAAGCAGTTCCACATATCCTCACAGGAACCACTTATGGCCTTACAGAATCAGGCGGGCTCGGTATCACAATTCGAGGTGCAGCATATCTCGATAATCCCTTGGCTGCAGGAAGACCAACACCGCCCCTGCTCGAAATCAAGATTGTGGATGAAAAGTATGAAGAGGTTCCGGTCGGTCAGATTGGTGAATTGCTGCTGAAGAGCCCTGCAAACATGCGGTGCTATCTGAATCGCCCCGAAGATACAGCACAAACACTCAGAGATGGTTGGCTATCCACCGGAGATCTCGCTAAGATCGATGAGGAGGGCATCGTTTACATTGTCGACAGGAAGAAAAACATTATTATAAGAGGTGGGGAAAATATCTCATGTGCTGAGGTGCAAACAATTTTTCATTGTCATCCCGATGTCGTCGAAGTCTGCGTTTTTCCGGTGGCGGACGATCGTCTGGGTGAGACTGTCGGAGCCGCAGTTTTTATATCTGATAGCGCAAAAACTTCTGTAGACGAATTGAGATCTTTTTTGCGCCAAAACCTGGCCGACTATAAGATCCCTACTAAGATTTGGCTCCGTAACACACCTCTTCCACGCGGAGCATCAGAAAAAATTGACCAACAAAAGATCAGAGCGGAGTACACGGGCTAAATGTTGAAGAAATCCGATTATCCAATAGAAAGACAAGCTGAGGGGTACAATATTCCCGCCGTGGAGAGCTGGATAGAACAAAATATTTCTGGCCTTGTACCTCCCTTCCAGTGGAGACGCCTTGAGGGCGGACACTCAAATCTGACCTATCGTTTGAGTGATAAACATAATAAAAAAGTAGTGGTACGAAGACCACCGAAAGGCATACTCCTACCCAAAGCCCATGACATGGGTCGGGAGTGGGCCATAATCTCCTGCCTTGGTCCCACAGGATTTCCTGTACCTTCCGCATTTGGTATATGCCATGACACTGAAATTACAGGAGCGATCTTCTATGTGATGGGCTTTTCAGACGGACGTGCACTAACCACTGCGCAAGAAACAAGCGATTGGGTTCCCAAAAATAGAAGGGAGACTCTTGCTAACTCTTTTATCGATACTCTCGCGGATTTACACGCCCTTGATCCAGATGAAATTGGTCTTGGCTCTCTTTCCAAAAAAGAAGACTATATCGGCCGCCAAGTTAAAAGCTGGTACAGATCATGGACATCATCTATCGAACCAGCGAACTACGATGACCCTAGAGCCCATAAATTAAAAGAATATCTTGTCGAGAATGCTCCCGCTCAGGGTACAGCCCGAGTGGTACATGGTGATTATGGGTTCCACAACTGTCTTGTAGGAAATGAATCAACTATTTCGGCGGTACTTGACTGGGAAATATCTACACTTGGAGACCCACTTGCAGACCTAGCCTACACCCTAAAGAGTTGGCCAGAGACGGTCGAAGATATCACAGCAAGCCCCGCAGCTCCTACGTCGGCAGGAGGTTTCCCAACAAGGAGCTCCTTAGCGAAGCGCTATGCAGAGAGAACCAACCTCAGTGTAGACAAGTTAGATTTTTATATCGGTTTTAACCACTGGAAATCAGCTGCAATCGTCCATGGGGTCTATGCCCGATATCTGGAGGGGAAAAAAAGCACAAAGGGGATAGACCTCGATGAACTGCGAACGCGAATTAACATGTCACTCAATGCAGCGGTCTTAGCTATAGATCGTTATAAGGCAGATTCCTCATCTTGAAGATTTTCAATTTCGGCTCCCTTAACATCGACCATGTTTATCGAGTCCCACACCTCGTCAAGCCAGGCGAGACATTAGCGAGTCATGACTATCAAATGTTTGTTGGCGGTAAGGGACTAAATCAGTCGATAGCACTTGCTCGCGCAGGTGCAGATGTATGCCATGTCGGCTGTATCGGCAAGGATGGGGATGTTCTAAGACAGGCGCTTGAGAAAAATGGCGTGAACACCTCATTCATTGAGCAGGTAGATGGTCCAAGTGGGCACGCCATAATCGAAGTCGACTCAAAGGGAGAAAACTCCATAGTACTGTATGGTGGTGCGAATCAGAAAAATAATGCCGATAGCATTTCTNGGGTTTTTAAACACATATCAGAGGGAGAATTTGTCTTGATACAAAATGAGATCAATGGCATCCCTGAAATTATCAAACAAGGCACCAAAGTGAAATGTCAAATAGTTTTCAATCCAGCCCCAATGTCCACGGAAGTAATGAATTATCCCCTCCAAAAAGTGGACTACTTCATTTTAAATCAGTCCGAGGCGGNGGCAATGACTGGANATAATGAACCAAATGAGATGCTGAGGCAACTTCNNAAACAATTTCCCCACAGCAAGATAGTTCTTACACTGGGTTCTCAAGGAGCTATCTACAAGGATGCAAAACAACAGATCTTTACTGATGCAGTACTGACCGTAGCACTCGATACTACAGGGGCAGGTGATACGTTCATAGGCTACTTTTTAGCCGAAATGTGTCAAAAAGAAAGTATNCACCAAGCCCTTAAAATTGCATCCAAGGCTGCGTCTCATTGTATTCAGAAAGCTGGAGCTGCCGATTCTATTCCCTTCAGGAGTGAACTACGCCCGATCCCCGGGTAACACGTCACCCTCGGTTATAAGGGAAATTTTGTAACAAGACTACTATTCGAACCAACGCAAGATTGGTAATCTCAAAAAAAGGGTAGCCACCGTGTGAATAGTAAGAGTAACTTCTTAACGAAGAGATCAACTCTTGAATTTGCTTCACTGATACTTGTTTGGATCTTGTTTGTTATCGCAGTCTCGAATTGTAGGGTCGCGAAAACGAAACCCAACGTCATCCTTGTCATGGAAGATGACATGGGATGGGCTCAGACAGGCTACTAAGGCCACCCAATTATGAAGACTCCGAACCTAGATGCCATGGCAAAGAATGTACTGCGTGTGGATCGCTTTTATGCAGGAGCACCTAGTTGCACACACACTCGGCCCACGTGCTCGCCGGCCGGATTAATGATCGGACTGGTGCTTTCCGCGTTGGTAGTTACATCAACAAGTAGAAAAAAATGTTCTCAACTTCCTTTAAAGACTCGGGCTACACAACCGCCCACTCTGGAAAGTGGCATCTATACACGCATAGTCCCGAGCTCGACCATCCGCTGCCACTAGCCGATTCTCACAACCCTGAACAACTTGGCTTTGATTACTGGCTAAGTCACACAACGGGTTGTGATCGAGATCCCGAATCAAGCCTAAACGATAAACGAGATCAATTTGAAGGGGACGGATCCGAGATTATTGTCGAAGAAGCACTTAAATTCATTTCCGACGAGGTAAAGAATGGTAACCCTATATTTGTGGTGATCTGGNACCCNGCCCCTCATGGTCCATGGGACGCGTCACAGGCAGGCCTAGAGCCATTTCTTCAGCTGGTCGATCGAACATCTGCCCATGCTCACGGAGAAATCGTTGCAATAGCTCGCTCAATCGGCTTTCTGCGAAGAGGATTAAAGGACCCTGATATTACAAACAATACACTAATCTGGTTTANAATCGACAATGGCNGTTCCACAAAACTTGATGTTCGTGTGTGGCCANCTGAAGACCCTTTAGGANGTGCNGGGAGACANGGCATCGAGATAGAANATCCGTCAAAGTGCAGTGACGAAATTNATCACAANCCTNCAAGCTNTNAGGCCCGCGAACTGCAAGGGTGCATCCGGGGGCTTGATCCGGATAGCACAGGTTACTTGCGCGGTTTTAAGAGAGATTTTTACGAGGGAGGGCTCCGAGTTCCAACAATCGTTGAATGGCCCGCAGGTATTTATCCAAGGACCTCCAACTTTCCTGCGGGCACGCTCGACATTTTTCCAACTTTGATAGAAGTCGCTCCTCTCGCACCTGACTCAATCAATCCTGTTCATGATGGGATCTCGCTAAAAAATCTATTTGCTAGCGAACTCGGCAGGCGGGAGAAGCCCACAGGATTTCGAGCTAATGGCGGTCGAATGTGGCTTGATAATGATTGGAAATTCCTAAGAAACGTTAACCATGACAAAAGAGTATTTGCTATCAGTGATTACAAGCTCTGCAACGTCATTGGCGATCCCGTGGAAACAAATAATTTTGTTGATATGTATCCGGAGATTGCGGATCGACTGAAACGATCCCTTGATGAATGGAGCCTTTCAGTCAATAAAGCGCCTCTGGGGCCGACTATCCAAAGGGAGAAGTCCTTCCTTCCTACAGCAAAATGAAAGACAGAATTGAAAAGCTGCGTGAACAACGTCACGATGAATGGCACGAAGAAATTAAACTCTCAGAAATTATTGTTATACACTAAAAAACACGACAAACATCCGCGTATTATTTGAAAAAATTCTTGAGGACCCTCAAATGAAGATATCCTTCACAGAAAAGAATAACTTATTCTCCCTGAGTAAAATAACTCTATCGATCGCAATCCTTTTCATCACAAGCTGTGAAGTTAAGAAAAAAGCACCTAACGTGATTCTCCTGATGGCCGATGACATGGGCTGGGCTCAAACAGGGTACTACGGTCACCCTCTCATGAAGACACCTAACCTTGATGCCATGGCACGTAACGGTCTCAGGATGGACCGGTTTTATGCCGGAGCTCCGAGTTGTACACCTACGAGAGCTACTGTGTTAACCGGAAGAACAAACGACCGCACAGGCGCCTTCCGAGTGGGAAGTTACATCAATAAACAGGAAAAAATGCTCTCCACGGCCTTCAAAAATGCCGGGTATGCAACTGCTCACTTCGGAAAATGGCACCTCAATGGACAGGCTAATGACGATACTACCCATCCACTGCCTGGATCTGACCCACATAACCCGGGAGAACTGGGGTTTGATTATTGGCTAAGTAATCATACCGGATTCGATAAACACAAAGATCAGGGGGGCACATTCGAGTTGAGCCGTAACGGAAAACGAGAGCAGTTTGTTGGCGATGGATCTGAGGTTATCGTCTCTGAGGCAATAAAATTTATTGAAAACGAGCTTGACGAGGGGAAACCGTTTTTTATAGTCATCTGGTACTCCGCACCCCATGGACCTTGGACGGCCTCTGATGCTGACATAGCACCCTTCTTAGGAAAGGTCGACCGCACGTCAGCCAATATGCATGGCGAAATCGTTGCAATGGATCGCTCAATTGGTAACCTGAAGCGAGGGCTAAAAGACCTTGGAATTACAAAAAATACGCTCATTTGGTTCACCAGCGATAACGGAGGAACATCCAACCTAGATGTTCGCGTTTGGCCCTCCAAGAGCCCTTTAGGAGGTACAGGGGGATTAGGAGTGGAGATAGAATACCCTTCTAATTGCAGTAACGAAATTGACCAAAATCTAACAAGCCTTCAGGCGCGGAAACTCCATGGGTGTTACAGGGGCGTGGATCCAGATAGCACAGGCCACCTCCGCGGATTTAAGAAAGACTTTTATGAGGGGGGACTCCGCGTACCAACAATAATTGAGTGGCCGGCTGGTATAAAGCCTCGGGTATCAAACTTCCCCTCGGGGACTGTCGATATATTTCCTACGCTTATTGATATAGCAAACCTTGACCAACAATCCATCAATAAAGTGCATGACGGAATGTCGCTAGCGGGAGTTTTTGAGGACGAACCCACAAAAAGAGAAAAACCATTGGGATTTAGAGCCAACCAAGGACGAATGTGGTTGGATAATGACTGGAAACTCATACAAAATGTTGACACTGTTGATGGGAAGCGGGTGACTAGACCCTTCGAGTTGTATAATGTCATCGGGGACCCAGGCGAGCAGCAGAATCTAATAGACCTTTACCCTGAGGTGGCTAAACGACTCAGAGACGAATATGATCGCTGGAGTTTGTCTGTTAGCCGGAGCGCATTCGGTTCAGATTACCCTGAGGGTAAAGTTCTGCCTCCAGGCAGGAAATTACTCGCCGAGATAGAGGCTCATCGTAAAAAAGCTATGGCCGAATGGGAAGAAGAAATTCGGCTCTCTGAAATTACAGTGTTGCAATGACGGGATAGTTCTTTTCAAAGGAGAGTAGGTGATATCGATAGACAAATAATGAAGCTACTCAGTCTCGTATCCTATTTTTTTGTGAGTAGCTGCTCTTTAATGGCTCCTTCTGGGGCAACCGAGCAATCCCCAAACTTTATCTTCATTCTCTCGGACGACCAAGGCTGGGGAACAACCTCCGTCAAATATGACCCGAGTGTGCCGGAATCTCGGAGTGACTTTTTCAAAACTCCGAACATCGAGAGCCTCGCTGCATCTGGAATGCGATTTACAAAGGCTTATGCCGCACACCCCAACTGTTCTCCATCTCGAGCCTCTATACAAACTGGAAGGTCTCCCGCGGCGCTTCACCTTACCGACATAGTTGACCGAAACCCAGGCATAATTAAAAAGTGTCCACACCCCGGAATGAGAGAAATATGCGATTTAGGTTTAAAAAAGTGTCGGGGGAGAAAAAAACAACTGNGTNAAAATAACACATCAGACTTATNACTCCAAAAAATCCAGAAAAAAAATTNACTCATTTTACTTTGGCAATAAGGTACTTCCTCCAATACACATTGAAGATCTACCCTTTGAGGAAAAGACCATTGCGGAACTTTTAAAAGAGCATAACCCTCGCTATAGCACCGCCCACTTCGGCAAGTGGCATCTGATGGGCGGAGGNCCCTCTGAGCATGGATACGACAATTCCGACGGAGTTATTGGTAACGCGGAGGGCTCACTNTNNGAAAATTTACCAAATAACCCCAAGCGCGCATTNAGCATCACGAATAGTGCCGTATCGTGGTTAAAACAAAAAGTTATCGAGGGACGCCCCTTCTATCTGCAGCTGTCTCATTTTGCCGTCCATAAAACCGCCCAAAGTCGTCCTAAAACAATAGATTATTTTATTAGCAGAGAAAAAGGCGCTCGTCACGCAGATACTTTATTTGCAGCGATGCTCTATGACATGGATGAATCAATTGGATTACTCCTCAGCGCAGTAAAAGATGCAGGGATAGAAGATAACACATACATTATTTTCACCTCTGATAACGGCACCTATTCCTCAATAGACAATTCATCGAGCGCGAATGGTCCAATTAGAGGTTACAAAGACCAACTTTTTGAGGGAGGCTTGAGGGTGCCCTTCATCTTTTCTGGGCCGGGAATTCCAGCTAATGCTATCAGCAAAGAACCAGTCATTGCGTGGGACATCCTGCCAACTATCATGGATCTAGCTAACAGAAAATCTTGGCCGCAGGTGGTCGAAGGGGGATCTCTTAAGCCCCTNCTCTTATCAAAGGCACAAAAAGTGTCTCGACCTTTTGACGGCCTGGTCTTTCATTACCCACATTATAACTATGTGCTTGAAAAAAGAAGAATCGAGGTCCAGAGACCTTCCTCAGCGATCATTTATGATGGATGGAAATTACTCTACACTTGGGAAACTGGTTCTTCTTCCCTTTTCAATATTGACGATGATATAGGTGAGACAAAAGACTTAGCAAAAAATGAGCAACTTAAAACTGCATATTTGAAAAATAAACTCATGATGTACCTCAATATGGTCGAAGCGCAAATACCCAGAAATAACGCAGAATATAACCCATCTGAAGATCCACTAAGAAAAAGGTCATTTAGTTTACAGCGCGAGCCTATGTTGTTCCATAAAAACAAAGCTCCTCAATTACAACAGAAACGCAAAACAAAAAACACGATGTAGCAAGAACGATGGCAATTCGTCGATCTATTCAATGCGGCAAAAGGACTCCCNGGCTAAAAATTGATGACTCTCTAATTGACCGAAGCTTGGACAGATTCTTTATTGTACCTTCCATTTAAAACAGCATAATTATTTTTACAACATGTCCATGAGCAAAAAAGCTTTTTTACACAGCATCGTCATAAACACCAAAAATTGCCAATCTGATATAAAATTTGCTCAAGGTTACNTAGAAAACTTCATGATTTACAACCCGTGCTNACACGAATATTACTTAGTCTCGCTGATCATCCAAAATAAACTACAGTGTCTGTCGTAACCACTTCAACTTTAAGATAAAGTCCAAAACCACATAAGACGTAAAGTAATGAATTAAGGAATAATCCGTTGACTTTGAATGGTTGATAGGCTGAACAGAGGTGAGTTTTGTGGGTCATCTTCCTCTCGCCAATTANCTCCATATGATGAACGAAAAGNAATTATTGGGCTAATTGAGGTTTNAATGGTTCGATTGAAGATAAAGGCAAATAAGTTGGTTCCTGAGCACCCGAAAAAACTGGGAATCAAGAATATAAAATTTCTGAAACCCAAAAAAAATCTGGACAGTGCGTGACTTAATCCTACAACAAAGCAACACGCGNCCCTTCACCATTAAGAAAGTAAAAACATTAGTAATGGAGTAGCACTGATTAGTCCCGGCTCCCTCAAAATACTTTTTAGCCTATGAGAAAGCATCTAGCCCAGCTTGTTTTGCCAATTATGCGTCTNCGGATATCGTCAGTTTAAGGGATGTATTCCTCTCCAAATTCGTAAAAAACTGAATTAATCAGTAGCATTAAGTTATGTGGCCCATTGGAGAGCCAATTCAACAAATGGACTTTCTTTAAATAGGAGACTGCCGAGATTCTATAAAGCAAATTTGGACCGATATCACCTCTCACAAGCATCAAGTNTATGTCACCATCCNATTCGAAATCACTTGTCTCCACTCCATTTGGTAAAATATCGGGATTCCTGCATTGTTCATGGGTTCCCTAAACCCGATGCCGAACCGAATACCCGAGTTTTGTAAGACGTCAACAAACGTAACCAAGTTAGTAACAATGCTGCTGTTTTGGCTTTAGGACAGAGTAACGGAATCACCGAGACTATCTACAGTTTCAGATCCCCGTATAGAATTTTGACGTTCAACTCCATTATGAGTTAATCGAGCTATAGGATTTGCCAGCGATACCGATAAAAAAGTTGAATAAAAATCGTTCGCCCCTAACCCNCATACCANAGTAGGCTAGGNGAAAATCTCTGAAATATTAAGCTNAAGCACACATTATATTTCAAGGGTAACNTTGTGATTNGGACACAGAGTCTTAGANTAGGGATTCTTTGCAAAGAAACATTTATTACGCNAGTTGGATACGCACTTATTTTAGCAACAGCCTATTAATNAAGAATAAAAATATGTAAACATACTTGATCAACATTTCAAGTGATATAACTGAGACATTTGCNTGACAANCNTAAACTAAACCAACGGTTCAATTTGATAAAACACACTATTTGTGAATGCTAACTATTCCCCTCGAATTTACTAGCAANCTGGGATCGTAGCTCTTTACTTGCCTCTAATCTAANCAATCGTTTCAAAATTTTTCCCGATGCACCTCTTGGTAGCGGAGCAGTTTGCTGTCGCACGAGACTNGGAATTTCGAACTTTGCCAATCTATCAGCCAGAAACNTCTCCAATACTTCAGCGTCGATTTTGCGCTTCACAAGTAGAGTCGCACCAACAGTCTCACCCAAACGATCATCTGGTAAACCATAAACACACGCCTCCAATACATCGGTATNTGCTAACAGAGCATCCTCTACGGCTACGCAGGCAATATTCTCTCCACCCCTGATAATAATGTCCTTAGCTCGATCAACAATATATACAAATCCTTCCCGATCAATGTATGCTATNTCACCGGTTTTGAACCAGTCCTCGTCAAAAGCCATAATAGTCTCCTCCGGGCGGTTCCAGTAGCATCTGAACATTGACGTGCCTCGGACTTGGAGTTCTCCCCTTAAATTAGGACCCAAAATTTCACCCTTCGCATCTACCACTCTTAGCTCAAGAACTGCAGCACATTGTCCACTACTTGAGGGACGATCAAGATATGTTTTTCCTAAGATACCAGTGCCAATGGCGTTAGTCTCTGTCATCCCCCAACCGGTTGAGGGAACAACATTTTCAGTAAGTTCTCCAATTTCATGGACCTGCGCTGGTGCCCTCGGAGCTCCTCCTCCCCCAACAATTAGTAGACCCGATAAGTCTCGATTTTGTTTAGATGCGGCTTGAATGAGGTCACCTGTAATTGCTGGTGCCGCGGTGAAGACAGTCACACGCTCTCGCTCTATCAAGTCCATTCCAGTCTCTACGTCCCATTTGTACATTAATATGAGTCTCCTTTGCGATCGGAGACTAGCAAGCATNCCTACATGGGAGCCTGACACATGAAACAGGGGTACCGATAACAAAAAGGATTCTTGGTAAGAAGGTTTGGGTTGCTCATACTGTCCCAGAAAAGAGCGTAATTCTGCGTCAAGCTCCCATGAAAGCAGCGCACTGACAATGCTTCGATTGGTTGATACTGCACCCTTGGGTCTTCCAGTTGACCCAGATGTATAAATTAGAGTAGCGTCGTCGTCTGCATTAATGTTGACAAANGGCATATTACATCCATAGTGATTGCTCACTATTTCAGTATATTCTTCGGAACGAATGTTTATATTTTCCTCAGCTCGTACTCTAATGATCTCTGTGTCAGACAGCAGCGGCGAATTAGCTGACAAATCATCTAAACGCTCTTGATCAACAAAGATCAGCTTAGGCCTACAATCTGCTAATCCATAAAAAAGCTCTCGCGGACTCCAGTGCGCATTCATAGAAACTGCTATGGCTCCAATCGCGGTTACAGCAAAAAATGCAACAACCCACTCTGGATAATTTCTCATTGCAATCGCAACCCGATCACCATGGATCACCCCAAAGTCACTGATCATTGCTCTTCCGAGGGCGCTCGCATGCAGATACACCTCCTCGAAAGTCATCCGCTCGTCTTCAAAAACAAGATATTCTAGGTCGCTCCGAGTTTCCTCATAGAGATCGCGAAGAGTCTCGGGTGCATGAGAAAAAACCTTGCAGCGTTGACCTCGTATTTGGGTGAACTTGAGTTCAAATGGCTGACCTGGTGCACATAATTTCTCTATTGCTTCAAGTCGAGTCATGTTAGTTTTTAATCGGCACGTTGTAGTAAAGGGTTTATTTTAAGACTTACAAATAGTAACACTAAAACTAAATTGATCTAACTCTAGTTTTGCAAAGAGTCCCCATGACAAACCGATTTTAAATGGATCTTAAAATGAAAGGAAAACCATACCTCCCAAGACAATTTTATGTCCAAAAAGGGGAAACATCTCCGCGAATATTTGCTGCAGGGCAACGATATATACAAGGCCCAAGAATAATTAATCATGTTGGACACTATCTCTCTCTACTGGACATAACAAGGGCGGGATTGATGGCATCAGTTCGCGGGCACAGGGTTTTAGGAACGGAAATCACTTCCAGCCTTGACAATTCGAGCATAACTGCAATCCCGCTCATTTTCGGGGGAGAATGCTCACTTAGTGAGATCAACTCACAAGTGGATGCAATGCTTGAACAAGACATCAGCTGTCTTATTGCCACCGGCGGTGGAAAGCTAATTGATGCGGGCAGAGCCATTGCATTTCGGTTAAATATTCCGGCCGTAATAATTCCTACTATAGCCTCAACGGACGCTCCGTGCTCGGCATTATCTGCTATCTACTCTGAAAAAGGTATCCTAGAAAATATCGAATTTTATCCACAGCACCCCGCAATGGTCATTGTAGATACTGATGTTATAGTTGACGCAGGAGAAAGGTACCTCGTGTCTGGAATGGGGGACGCGATGGCTACTTGGTATGAGGCTCGTATTTGCCTTACAAATCCCAAAACTATCACGGCCTCTGGGGGGCGCCCCGCGCTCGCATCTTGTGCAATTAGCGAAATATGCGCACAAACTTTGTATAAGTACGGTGAGACTGCTGCAATTTCGGTAAGAGGTCGCCGTAATGATGAAGCAGTTGAACATATCATCGAGGCAAATACGCTACTCAGTGGATTAGGTTTCGAAAATAGTGGGCTCGCCCTAGCCCATGCTGTTGGTAATTCCTATCCGGAAGTACAGATAGTTCACCAAAACTTTATGCACGGGGAAATGGTGGCGATGGGACTCATGACCCAACTATCCATGGAGAGATCGAACGACTTAGAGAAAGTAGCCAGCTTCTTTGCGCGGGTTGGTTTACCAATACATCTCGGACAAATTTTACTCTCNACAAAAGAACAAGACATTCTCAATCTTCTTATCGAGGCAACACTGGACAAGCCAATCGCCCACAATATGCTGATGCCTGTAACACACGAATCGCTTCGGAAAGCAATTTTAGACGCCCACAATTTTGGTCTCGACATCTGCAAAAAGATAGGTGACGAGGCGTATCGGAGATTACACAAATGACATCACAAACTAGACCTCTTGCATATGATGAAATTATCTATGAAATCGATGGACCTGTAGCAACTATAACGATCAACCGACCCAGCAAGTTAAACGCTTTGACAGACCTAACACAGGCGGAAATTCGCCATGCACTTGATTGCTCAGAGCGCAATGGGAAAATTATAGGAACAATCCTCACCGGTGCAGGCAAAGGATTCTGCTCCGGCGTCGATATGGGCTCATTGACTGAGATGAGCAAGGCTGGAGCATCGATCTGGAAATCGCACGAAAAACTTTTAGTAGATCCCGGCAATCCAGACAATGATCCAAATTTTCTGTCTTCTCCGGCCTACTTTCTCGGCTTGCGAAAACCGTTGATAGCTGCCGTGAACGGCGCTAGTGCAGGGCTTGGATTCAGTTATGCGACCTTCTGCGATCTCCGATTCGTAGAACGGACCGCTAAATTTGTAACCTCTTTTGGGCCGCGAGGACTGATCGCTGAGCATGGAACTAGTTGGATGCTACCGCGACTTGTGGGGCCCTCTAATGCATTAGACCTGCTCTGGACTTCGAAACGACTGGATGCGGTNGAGGCCTTCCGAATTGGATACGCTAATCGTCTTTGCGAAAACGGCAAATCTGCCATTGAAGCGAAACAATACCTCAACAAACTCGCCAAAACCTCAGCTCCAATATCTATTATGATGATGAAAAAACAGGTCTACCGACATCTAAATAGGGAGCTTGGAGTGTCCATAGAAGAATCGAAACTGTGGATGGATGAAAGTCTTAAACGAGAAGATTTCAAAGAGGGCGTGTCATCTTTCGTTGAGAAGAGAGCGCCGAACTTTCAATCGATAACGGTAGACTAAACNGCAGAGTGAAANATTTCTACTNATNAAATTNCCANAATNAGGAGNAAATAATGACCTTCGCTGGATGGGATACCCCTTTAGAACTCGTCAAATCCGAACTCACCCAGCTAAGNTATGAGGGTGTAGTTGTGCCGAAAAGTTTAAACGATCAAGTGGCTGAACTTGCAAAAGACAAAGACAAAAATGACATGAACTTTAAAGCTTTAGAAGAGATATATAATTCTTTGAGTAAGCTCGAGGTCTCCTCTAATTTCCGATATGACCAACCCAATATCCTTTCAGAGATTCAANANAAANGACCAGAGGGTCCCAGGAAACTTGCAGCTCTGAGTCAAGAGGAGTTGTTTGATAAATTACATGGGGCTTGGACGGGTAGGGCTGCTGGCTGCGCTTTGGGTAAGCCNGTGGAGGGCATGGGTATAAGTGGGAAAGACGGGATAGTCGGTCGAAGCATAATCAGGTCATATCTTGAAAATCGAAATCACTGGCCTCTGGATCATTACTTCAGCGGAAAAGATGTTGGCGACCAACTCACAATCCACTGCCCCAAATCCCATCGCGAGAATATCTCATATATGGAGCCCGATGACGACATCCACTACACGCTTATCGCGCTAAAGATATTGGAGGAGTATGGACCTCAGTTTACATGGCGTCACGTCGCGCACACTTGGAATCAGAGCCTTCCCTACAATGTAATTTGNACCGCTGAGACTCAAGCGATATTAAACTATAANAATGCTGTCCCTCGCAGAGCGAAGTCAAACTGGGTAACACCAGAGTANACGAGTTCTTACCGTAATCCTTACAGNGAGTGGATTGGNGCTCAAATTAGGGCGGATGGCTGGGGTTACGCATGTGCAGGGAATCCAGAGCTTGCTGCCGAGTTCGCCTATCGAGATGCATGCTGGACCCACCGAGCAAATGGCATTTACGGTGAAATGATGTTTGCGGCCATTATAGCGGCAGCCTTTGTGGAATCTAATCCACGGGAACTTATAAAGATCGGACTGTCGGAAATCCCCAAAAATAGTAAGCTCGCTGAGGCGTCAAGGGCCGCATTGGATAAAGCGAGTACTCTTGACGATTTTCACATGTACATGGACTGGGTTGAGGCAAATTTTGGTGAGCTTAGCGGTGTCCACACTGTTAACAACGCCCTAGTTGTGATAGGTGCTATGATTTACGGAGATGAGAATTTTCATAAATCTGTATGCCTATCAGTTGAGGGTGGATGGGATACAGATTGTAATGGAGCCACATGTGGCTCCATTTTAGGCGCCATAAAAGGTTACTCGAAACTTGATTCCAGCCTAGTCTCACCACTCAATGATACTGTTAAACCCAACGTGATCGGATTCCAAGAAATCACAATGACGGAGCTTGCAAGACGGACGCTAGAGGTTAAAAATATGATATCGGCTACCATTTAAGTTGAGCCTGGATCATCGCAATGAGAGCTAAGCGCGACGAACATAGTTTAAAGAAGTCCTCAATACGAATGATGATGAGCAGCTCGGTGCTTTGCCTCTTGGCGCAAACAAACGCCGAGATCCCCTCGTCTCCAGAAAACCCAAACTACCCGAGTAGGCTATTGTGGGGAGATACCCATGTGCATACCCACCTCTCTGCAGATGCATATCCCTTAGGGTCAAGAACCACGCCGGACGAAGCTTATCGATTTGCCAGGGGAGAGCAAATTATAAGCAATGGCCTCGCAGCGCAGCTCTTAACCCCCCTTGATTTTTTGATGGTGTCTGACCATGCCGAAAATATGGGAGTCTTTCCCCGTTTAGCAGCGGGAGATCCCAGCCTGCTGAATACCGAATCAGCAAGAACTGTTTTCGAGAAGCTGAAAAAGCTTCCCGTTGCAGATGAAGTACTTGCCTCCGAGACGGAGCAAGATTTCAGAGCTGGTGCAGAAGCCCTCAGNTCTGGGAAGGCAATGAAAGCATCAGGCTTTGTGATCGATAAAAAGTTTAAACAACAGGTATGGAATAGTGTAGTTGATATAGCGGAAAAATATAACGATCCAGGAAATTTTACGACATTTTCCGGATACGAATATAGCAGCGGGGGCCTACATCGTAATGTTCTATTTGCTGGTGGACCTGAACACACCAAGAAAATTATTCCGTTTTCATCAAATGATAGTGACAACCCTGAGGACCTATGGTCGTTTCTCGAGAGGTATATTGAGACTACTGGGAGCGGTGTAATTTCTATCCCTCATAATAGCAACCTAAGCGGCGGAAAGATGTTTGCTTCAAAAACCTTCCACGGATTACCCATTACAAAAGGCTATGCTCTCACCCGCTCTTCTTTAGAGCCAATCGTCGAGGTGACGCAGATCAAAGGTGACAGTGAGACTCACCCGTTGGTGTCGCCGGGTGACGAATTTGCGAGTTTTGAAGACGCATGGTGGGACGTGGTATCAAGTTATCGTCATAAAGACTCGTCAAGTATTTCTGAAGAAAAAATCGCTGAACGGTCATTTGTAAGAGGGGCGTTAAAAACAGGACTTGATCNGCGAGTAGACGTAGCCGTCAATCCCTTCAAATTCGGGGTAATTGGGTCTACAGACTCACATACCGGGCTAGCGACAGCAAATGAGAAAAACTTCTGGGGCAAAATGGCTACGGACCAACCTAATCCGTTTCGAGCTGCTAGATCATCTATTTTTTCTGCATCAGGTTATGCCGCAATATGGGCAACCGAAAATACCCGAGAAGCTATTTTTTCTGCAATGAAGCGTCGAGAGGTCTACGCCACAACCGGGCCAAGAATTATTCTGAGATTTTTCGGGGGCTGGGATTTTAATAATTATGATGCTTCAAGTCCAAATATCGCAAAAATAGGTTACAAAAAAGGGGTGCCGATGGGGGGAGATCTAGTGATGGATCAGCAACAGGGGGTTCCACACTTCCTTATCGCTGCAATGCGGGAGCCGGACGGCGCGAATCTTGACCGACTTCAGGTTGTCAAAGGTTGGAGAGATCAACAGGGCACTCTTCACGAAAAAGTCTATGATGTAGTGTGGTCGGGAGAACGAACTCCTAAGGAGAATGGTAAGCTTCCTCCGATAAAATCTACAGTAAACATATCTGCTGCTAATTACCGAAATACCGTCGGGAGTCCTGCTTTGAAAGTAGCCTGGAGAGATCCAGATTTTCATCCTGATGAGTCAGCATTCTATTACGCTAGGGTACTGCAGATACCTACACCTCGGTGGAATACATACGACGCAAACATCTATGAAACAACTGTAAAAAGTCCAAACTATGATCCATGGGGAAGGAAGATGGACCCTCCCCCAAGAGTCATTCAAGAGCGCGCTTACTCCTCACCTATATGGTATGAACCAAAATAAACTACGACATTTATTAAAAAGAGGTTGTATAATCCTCACTGAATCGGTGTCAACTAAGAATCCCAAAGTCCTCGGTGAATTTCATCAGGGTCGGCCTCTATTCGAGGCCTCGCATCAAATATAAGACACTGTCTGTCTGAGGATTGATATTTAGGCCAGTGTGGCAAACCGAAGCCATTCGGTTGGCCTGTTTTTGCAAACCCAATTATGGTATCGGACCAGATATTGGCCAAACGCCTTACATCAGGGTTATCTCTGTCATGGAAGATATGTCCCCTGGCATCCTTTTTTGCGAAAAGGTTAAAGGTAAAGGCCATCTCACAGGAATGGGTAGCCCCGAGCTTTCGATACTTGGGTAAGTTTGCGGCGTAATCAAACCTATAAAACCAGCCACCGGGACCTGCAGCAGAAGCCAGTTCTGCTGCTATGAGACTATTTCTTCGGAACATGTCTGTCCAAATCATTTCGTGAAATTTTCCTGGAGAGACGTCTGGATACGCTCTCGCCAATGCGGCAAGATATTTAGTGGGATCCCTCCCGCAAAGTGTCTGCTTCGCAAGACCGATATTCCAAGCAGGATAATGGTCTTGTGCTTCGTCCTCTCCCGACGTGTAAAGGGTGCCTTCCTCACGGTTGGTACCGATCAACAGGGGAACTCCCAAAGCACCTCTATCTCTGATAGCCTCATAGGCGCATCGCGTAACCACCAAGCCATCCACACAGATCCCATAATACCCCTTAATATCGACTAGTTTTTTTGCTGGCATGGATAAAAGCGTCTCGATATATTCCTTTTTGTCAACATTTAGCTGCTTCAGAATAAGATCAGTCGGGTCGGATAGTGTTTTATAATGACAGGTCGGGCTGTGAGCTATCGCCTTGTGGTAAAGGTTATCCGCNGATGGTGCAGAAAGAAGTCCAAGCACGGCGCTCCCACCGGATGACTCACCAAAAATTGTCACGTTATTGCAATCCCCCCCATAATCGCNNATATTTTCCTGCAGCCACTGGAGTGCTAAAATNAGATCAGAAATATTATTTGATGCGGAGGAGGCATAGCGCCTGCCATGACTTGAAAGATCGAGAAACCCGAATAATCCCAAGCGGAAGTTCACAGTCACCACCACCACATTACCNTGATGCGCNAAAACCGANCCATCAAACTCATTTCCAGACCCATTNATAAATGCACCGCCATGAATCCAGAGCAGAACTGGACATGATTTTGTGNTATTGGAGGGCGTCACAATGTTTAAAAACAAGCAATCCTCGTCCATATCACCTTCTATCGGCTCACCTCTCGAGCTCTCNGTTTTNAGTTGCATTGCNCTNTTCGGATAGGTTGTNGCATCAAAAGTTCCTGTCCATGGGNGTNNNCTTGANGGNGGAAGAAACCGACGACCANTCGTTGGCGNCTGTCCATACCGAATNCCTAAAAAGCTTTTNACTTTTCCGTCATCAATTCCCCTNATTTCACCGAGGCGCGTCTTNAAATGTGTCATNAACGTCAGATCCGCANAATCAANAAGCCCAATAGTGNGTGATNCANNACTGTTTTTCCAGNAAAGGANTGTNNTCTTCACCCATNAATTNAANNCAANCGAAGTATTGGTATCTGTACCGCCCTATAGAGTAACATCAATCATCAAGTATTAATTTGGGTTAAAATGCAATGATTCAACTTGGAATACTCGCGGACGACCTAACTGGTGGGATGATGGTAGCCAGTCTGCTCGAGCGCGAGGGGGTTGAGTGCCCTCTCGTAAGCTCCATCGATGGTCTTTCCTCTATCGCCGAATCGACAGCTGGCGCTGTAGTTGTAGCAAGGAAAATTAGGCTGATTGATCCTGTGGAGGCACAGAGAGAAGCGATACAGACGGTCAAAGCTCTACAGGAAATTGGTTGTAAACGCTTTTTCTACAAGTATTGTGCCACTTTTGACTCCACGGAAAAAGGCAACATTGGTCCCATTGCAGACGCTATGCTTGAAGCGCTAGACTGTGATCACACTCTTTTTTGCCCCGCCTTCCCAGAGTACACGGTGACCATATTTCAGGGGAGGATGTTCCTTGGATTGACACCCTTGGGAGAGTCATTTAAGCGTGTTGATCCTGTAACGCCAATGACAAACTCAAACCTCGTTGAAGTGCTACAGTCGCAATCACGGCACTCAGTAGGTCTTTTGTCACATTCTATTTTACTCCTTGGTAAAGCCGCGATAGTAGAGTATATCGAACAAAACAAGTGTCAGAAGTTCTTTATCGCTGATGCTGTCGATGATAATGACCTTGAACGCATTGCAGATCTGGCTCTGGATTGGCCTCTGACTACCGGGGCGGATGCGCTGCCTGTATTCCTGGCCAGAGCATGGAAAAAAGGGTTAAATCAATTATCGCAAAAAATACCCAGGACACTCCTTCCCGCGAGTCCCGGAGGCGAAGCATTCATAGCGGGAAGCTGTGCGGCCCCAACTCTCCGACAGCTGGAATACTTTGAAAAAAGGCATCCCATATTTCGCATAGACGTCGTCAAGGCTGGTGAGGATCAAGGATATTTAAATGAGATACTACATTGGGCCAAACAACACATAAACAATGGTCCGATTGCTATTTCCTCCTCCGCCGATTCANACGAGTTAAAACGTACCCAAACTGCTCTCGGTGTNAAAGGTGCGGCNNATCAGGCTGATCGNATCCTTGGNNAGGTGGCGAAAGGTTTATTTGATCTGGGTGTTAGGAAGTTNATAGTCGGCGGCGGAGANACATCAGGACAGGTNATNAANTCCCTCAGGATAAAAAATGTAGAGGTATCCTCATTTGATAATCTTAGCGGCGGGTACTGCCATCAAGCTGGCAAAAATCCAGTATCTTTTGTTCTCAAAGCCGGAGCAATTGGCAAGGAGGATTTCGTGTTCGATGCACTTGAACGTATGCGTGCGGCTGAGAAAAATTAGCACCATTGTGCGCACTCTTATCGGTTATGGGTGATCTTTCAACCGGTTCAGTTGTGGAAGAATGTTGCTGAGTTTACTCTACAAAAAAATATAAGAGGTGACAATTATGTTTTCACTGGACGGTTACAAGGCAATCGACTTAAGTCCTAGGATCATTCCTCGAATTAATCGCCTAGATGGTACCGTAGAGGAGGGTAAATCAGATCCTTACGGTAACCAATGGGTAATGTGGGAAGGACGTTTCCCCCCAGATAATTCGCTATTTACTGTCTATGCAGCCCCAAAGGAAATTTCCATATACGGGGCGCTTCAAGATGACGATACATTAGGTCAGCAGCGTATGACATCACATATAGGATCGCATGTGCAAGGCGGGAAAGGTCATATAAGCCATTGGAAAGGTGTTACCAAAGAAATGAAAGGTATTTGGGAAATGGATCTAAGCACGTTCATTGGAGAAGCTTCCGTATTTAATCTCGCGCGCCTTAAGCCAAAGGCAGTTGAGGAAGCATCAAATTACCCCAAAGAATATCCGAAGAAAAAGTTCTGGCTCACGAAAGCGGAACCTGGCGATATTCGTGGAGAGGAAATACTCCCAGAGCATCTTGATAATGTGCAGAAGGGCGACATCGTTCTTATGACAAGTCCATTTTCCGGTCTGGAACAGCCATGGCTCTCGCCACGCACAACAAAGTGGTTGATAGAGGACCGAGAAATTAAGATGCTGGGTCTAGGATACCCCGGTATCGAATGGCAGTATGATCTAAAGGTCGCTGCTCCAGAAAACTCCCCCATCAGACGGATGCTGTTGGGCGCTAACATTCCGATTGTTCATCCCCTTGTTAACATCGATCACATCAATTCAGATCGCGTTTTCTTCTATGGAGCGCCGCTAAATGTTCCCAAGCTAGAGGCTAGCTTTGTCCGAGCAGTTGCTTTTGAATCTCCGGAGGTGCATAGATGATCAGCTTGAAGGGAAAGAAAATTGTAGACCTCACAGAAAAATTAGTTGCGAGGGTAGCTAGAATCGATGGGTCCATCGAACAGGGGACGGATGACGTTTATGGTCACAAATGGCTAAGTGAGGAAACTATAAATGAAACTGATGGCACCATGGAGCACTTGATTGGCGCAAATATTGGTACAGTAAGCGACTGGCCAATTGGAGGGCTTAGCGGTCACATGGGCGCTCACATCCAGTTAGGCGTAAGACACAATGACAACTGGACCGGCCTTCCTGATGGAATGAAGGGTATATGGGACGTTCCTTTGAGCACTTACCACGGTGAAGCTTGTGTGTGTGTGCTGGATGAGTTAAAAGCCGGTCTAATTCTGCCCGAGCATCTTTCAAAAGTTCGAGAAGGTGATATTGTTCTATTGACAAGCTGCTGGAGCGGCGATGAGCAACCCACACTCGCAGGAGACACCGCATACTGGCTCGCTGAACAGAAGAGGATCAAAATGTTGGGGGTCGGAGTCCCCGGAATTTCATGGGAAACAAACTACGACGGACCTGAACCAGGCAACAGTCCAACCCATAGAGCGATGACAGGCAACAATATACCGATAGTGTACCCTCTCGCAAATATAGGATCGTTATCTCAGGATCGCGTTTTCTTCATAAGCTTGCCACTCAATGTCGAGCGGATGGAAGGCACATGGGTTCGTGCGATTGCTATAGAGGATCTTTAGCACTCTAGTTATCAACAGCACACCCTTTTTGATTAAGCAATATTAATGCGTATTACTCTATCAACTACAAAAAAGGGCGCCATAAATGCGCCCTTTTTAAAACAAAAACCAGTTAAAATGTGCTGTAACTTATTTGCAAATGAATCGCTCTGGGGAACGGGATAATATTATCCTGTCTGCGACTAGAAAGAGGTAAATAGGCCCCAGTGAAGTCGCCAACATTAGTAATCGTCAAGCTTACATCTAATTCATTTTTGGACATACCAAAACTTAAATTACCATACTTGTAAGCTTCTTTTGCGCTCGGAAATACTTCCGCTGCGCGGTCGTTCCAACCTGCAAATCCGTCAGGCTTACTGCGATAAGTGAAGTCAAAACTAGCAGAAGTCGACCAACCATTTTCCATCGAACCAGAGTAGCTCCATCCTAAGGAGTGAGTGTTGGGCGCATAATTAAATAAAGAACCTCCCTCCTGAATTGCTGGCGGATAACCTTGCATATCTGAAGTTTTGGTTACCTTAGTCCCAGTGTATCCACTCGAATAAGTCATTAACACATTCTCTGAAAGACGGTAGCTCAATGAAATTTCGTATGAACTAACATCCGCATCGGTGCCGCCTATGGTTACATACTCGTAACTAGGAGCACCAAGATAGATTCCCAGCGGGATCTCCTGCCAAGCTCCAAGAGAGTATGCTGCCTCGACCAGTAGAGCACTTTCCATCAGAGACACTTTCACCCCAATTTCCGTTTGATCTAATATCGAATCATCACTGCCCGCGATCAGAACATCTGTCAAGTTGTGTAATTCAAGAGCTGCTTCCGCGACGGGATCGAAAACATTTGGCGCTCTACCGGTTTGTGACCTAGAAATATATGCCATTCCTGTATCAGAAAAATTCCATTTAGCACCGATGCGATAACTTTTAGAATCAAATTCGTTTGCATAATCATTGGTTGTCAAAGTACCAGTGTATGGCCCAAGCGGCGCGTCTCCGTCGGCTCTTACAACGTTAGTAGACGAAAAATCTCTCTCTTCATCATCTAACCTCAAGCCTGCAAAAATAGTCAGCCTATCAGACACTTGGAAATCAAACTCACCATACAAGGCGGACGCATCTTGTTCGGTAAGTTGCGTCTCATGATATGTAGGCGTTCCATAGCCTGGAACATTAGCAATGAGATTAGCAGAGGATTCTGCATCGAACGACAGATAACCCAGCACATAGCTTAACTCAAGTCCCCCCAGATCAATAGGATTACTGACTAAACGTAACTCGTGAGAAGTTGATTCCGCTGGGGTATTTGTGAGATTTGAAGCCCAACCAAAATCACCATATGCATTTACTACAGGGTTCTCCGTATTGTATTCCATAAAAGGCGTATCAACTTCGCCCAGCGTGTACGAAAGATCTCCGAAACTTAAATCAAACTTCGCCTTGAAGCTCGTGCTTTTCACCTCATATTTATTGACGGGGATTCCGGTAGGAAAAGCTTCTGCCAGGAGAGGGTCATAGTAAAAGGGTATTGCCGTGTCAGAGTAGAAAGGTCTGATCAACATCTCACCGCCATCTGAGCTTTCTAAATTCCCCCCAATGGCAAATCCAGTCTGGATTTCCCAATTAGTGTGGATTATTTCAAATGAGGTGCTGTCGTTGGGCTGATAAAGCACCTTTGCTCTAAAAGTTTCGCGATCTTCTTCGTAAGGATTCTCCATTACAAGAGTGCTATCCGAAGTCATAGACGCAAAGCCAGGATCATTTTCTGACTTGAAACCGAGTCGAATTGCTAGCTTATCCTCAATGAGGGGAATATTAACAACCCCAGAATAGGTGTTTCCAAACCCTCTAGATTCACCAGCATACGTCATCGTTCCGGCAGATACCTTGTATCCGAACTCGCTTAAATTAACAGGGTTAGTGCGCATAATCACTGCTCCAGCAGGCGATTGGGTACCGTAGCTGGTACCTTGGAAACCTCTAAGAACCTCTATGCGATCCAGGTCAAATGTTCCGACGG
>PBJN01000028.1:28809-38227 GCA_002720735.1 Porticoccaceae bacterium | reverse complement strand
AGGCGGTGGCATTGATAAACAGCCTCGTCGATAGTAAGGGGTGTATATTCGATAAGGTTCTCCATTTTTTTTTAAAACTCGCCAGGGCTCCCAGAGCAAGCTGCCATTACAAGTTAGAACCTCAATCCCGCTATCCGTCAGTTGCTGTTTAATTTTTGTATCTCTATTGATTCGCCATGGCTCGTAACAGCGACTCCAGAACACACCCTGAGCGTTGTATGCCTGAGCAAGTTTTGGTACAAGCGTGAGGGCATCACCCTTGTAAAATCTCAGAAATCCGCCTAAAGACTCATTTAAGTCCTTTAGTGCAGAATTAAGCCACCAGCGGCTCGCGCCCCCCAGCTTGTGTATTCCGGAATTTACATCATCAAGTATGTAGATTGGTATAATAGATCCACGCTGACATGCTTTAGAAAATGCGGGATTATCTGAAATCCGTAAATCTTGACGAAACCAAAAAATTACATTCGTTCCTGATGAATCCCCCATGGATCCTCCTTATTATTTTCAAAAGACATCTACATTCAAACTTATCTTTATACGTCACTCTTTCCTTNTTATTNCAAAATCTTTTGTNTAANTTNATGGCCTAATTTGTTAANTANTTTTATGAGCCTTNNTCATATAAAAATTATCAATNCTGCTATACTTTTNNANTNTTTGGCAAAGAAGTTAATTCATGAGAGTTTTGATAGTAGGTGCCGGTGGCAGAGAGCACGCACTGGCATGGAAAGTCGTCAAAAGCCCGCTGGTAAAACGCGTTTACGTAGCACCCGGAAATGCTGGGACGGCCCAAGAGAATTACGTCGAGAATGTCAACATACAGCCAAATGACCTCACGGCACTAGCTGATTTTGCTCANCTCCAGGATATTGGACTTACTATAGTCGGGCCCGAACAACCTCTTGTTAATGGGATTGTAGATTTATTTTCAAACCGAAATCTCAAGATTTTTGGACCTACGCAAGCGGCCGCACAGCTCGAGGGCTCTAAAGAATTTTGTAAAGCATTCTTAGTAAGGAATAAGATCCCTACGGCAAAATATGCAACTTTTTCAAGTACTGAAAAAGCAATTCAGTATGTTCAAAAAAACGGTACCCCCATCGTGATAAAAGCGGATGGACTAGCTGCTGGGAAAGGGGTAGTAATCGCTAGTAACATGGCTGAGGCAGAAAAGGCTATAGGTGATATGTTGGATGGAAAAAAATTTGGTGAAGCCTCTCGTAAAATTGTCATAGAGGAGTTTTTAGAGGGTGACGAGGCAAGTTTTATAGTAATGGTAGATGGAAAAAATGTTTTGCCAATGGCTACCAGCCAAGATTACAAACGAGTTGGCGACGGCGACGTTGGACCTAACACTGGAGGCATGGGAGCCTGTTCGCCTGCGGCTGTAATAACNTCCACTGTCCATCAACGCATCATCGACGAGATTATCGCACCGACCGTACAGAAAATGGCGGCCGAAGGTAATTCCTATTCTGGCTTTTTGTATGCAGGTTTGATGATTTCTAAAACCGGAGATCCCAAGGTGGTTGAATTTAATTGTCGTTTTGGCGATCCCGAGGCACAACCAGTTCTCGTTCGAATGAAATCGGACCTGGTGGCTCACTGTTTAGCTGCCATTAACGGAAAACTGCACAGAGAATCGGCAGATTGGGAAGCAAAAAACTCTGTCGGGGTTGTATTAGCATCGGTCGGTTATCCTGATAAATACAAGACAGGGTACCGAGTAAGGTGCTCGAACGAGCGTCGGAAACAGCCGCATGATGGATTAATTTTTCATGCAGGAACTGTGTTAACAGATCATGTGATGCGCACGAATGGCGGTCGCGTTTTCTGTGTAACTGCTCTTGGGGATACCCGAGAAGAGGCTCGTTTGAGGGCTTACGATCTCCTCAAACAGATTGAGTGCGACAATCTCTTTTATCGGAAAGATATTGGTTTTTAGACAGCTGCTCCCGATCATGACGATTAAGAGGTGGAATCCCAAATCTTCTCACCAACTCTTTGAGCATATTTCCTAATCCTCCTTGCTCATTATAACCTCGGTTATCTGGCTTACTAACCAGCGATGTATCGGCGACTCAAAAGTTCTCTCGTGCTGGAGCAGAACCAGTGTTATCTTCTGTTCATGTGGAAGATCATCTGGAAACCCTTTTCGAACGATTGGATACGTGTTTTCCTCAATTGTGTGTCCATATCGCGCCGCAACCATGAGACAATCACTCCTACTGATCGTCTCCATAGCTGTCATAAATTGTTTTGTGACTAGCGCTTTGGTACGCTTTCTACCAAGCTTACGGAGGGTTTTGTCAAAGCGCGCATCTGTGCGAGCGCTAACCCGTTTTGCGATTAAAAGATAATATTGAACAAAGGGGTACTCCAGTATTTCGTCTAAAGTGATGGAGTTTTGTTCCGCCAATGGATGGCCCTCCCTCATCCAGATAGAGGGGCTATAATTAACTAAATGAGTGGCCTGAATATCTGTCCCCAGAGGTTTGTCGATGTCGATAGCAAAATCAAGAATTCCCTCTGCAAGCTCTCGCTCCACTGAGTCAGTATCGCTTAAAACAGATAAAACCACTCCGGGGGCACTTACACTGAGTGATTCGATTAAGCGAGAAACAAGAGAAATCGCAAAAAATTCGGGAACTGCTATTGTAATCTCACCTACATAAGAGGCCGGATCAAATTCTCCAACGCTTACCATCGCTAAGATACCATCAAGCATCGCGGGCAACCGGAGCTGTAAATCTTGTGCTTTTGGCGTTGCGACTAATTCATTCCCGGATCGTGTAAAAAGGGGGTCATCGAGTTGCTGCCTCAATCTCTGTAACACTCGGCTCATAGCCGGCTGCGTGATAAACAACCTTTTTGCGGCTCGTGTTACACTTCGCTCCTCGAGCAAAGCTTGGAGAGCGACCAGCAAATTGAGATCCAAACGAGTAAGCTTTTGTAAATTCATTAATTTAGATCCATCCATAACTAAAAAGCATATACAACGTCGTTATAATAACATTTTTACATGTCGTTTTGTTTCAAAAATAACATTCTCTTGAATTTTATTATTTAAAATTTAGTGTAATAAACAATCAAGATTATTATGTGCTTTTAGTTTGCTAAAATTTACGTTTTAGACATTAAAGTTCCTGATATAGACTAGTTCCGAAACAGCGCTTTAATTTTTGACCCAGGATTAACAGAACGCATAAAAGCCTCACCAACCAAGAATGCATTTACATCATGCTCACGCAAGGAATCTACATCCTCTCGGGAATGAATACCGCTCTCAGTAACCACCAAATAGTGTTTGGGGATGTGAGGTATCAAATCAAAGGTAATTTTCAATGTTGTTTTGAATGTATGGAGGTCACGATTATTTATGCCAATCAACGGATTGTGCAGCGTCAAGGCTATATCAAGCTCTGCTTTATCATGAACCTCGACCAAAACATCCATATTTAAATTAGTTGCCAATGCATAAAGATCCCTCAACTTTTCAGTCGACAAAATTGCGACAATTAATAAAATGCAGTCCGCCCCCAGAATTCTTGCCTCATAAACTTGATAAGGGTCGATAATAAAGTCTTTTCGTAGCAGCGGGAGGCGACAATGTGTCCTAACAGACTTTAAATATGCGTCACTCCCTCTAAAAAAGGTTTCGTCTGTTAATATTGACAAACATGCGGCGCCGCCTTCCAAATAACTCTGCGCTATTTCTATTGGGTCGAAATCCTCTCTAATGATGCCAACACTCGGTGAGGCGTACTTAATTTCAGCGATAACTGCATCTCGGCCTGTTTCGATGCAATTGTTCAAGGCAAAGAAGAACCCTCTAACAGGAGGTGCCTCATCTAACTGCTGGACTANCCTACGTTGAGGACTTTNAGATTTACGCGCCGCTATTTCAACTAACTTTTGCTTAATGATCTTATTTAGAATCGTGCTTAAAGCTGCCATACACTGTTAATACCCCCTTTTTATGTAGTGAGTTAATTTAGTGCAAAATGAAATTTATTTAGTTTTCAGTCTCAGAGTAAAATCAATTAATTGCGCAATTTTTGCGCTTGCTAAGCCACTTGAAATGGTCTCCTTCGCTAAAGCAACGCCATCCGCAATATTTTTCACCGTTTCGGATAAATATAAAGCTGCCCCAGCATTAATCGCTATNATATCCCTAGCAGCCTTCGAATATTGATGCTCTTGCTCTTCAAAACAGTCCATGATGATTTTTACAGACTCTTCCGGACATTTTACGGAAAGTCCTGCCAAGCTCTCATGCTTCAGACCAAATTCTTCTGGTTTTATAGTGTATTTAAAAGTTTTGCCATCATGAAATTCTACAACCTCAGTGTCCTCAACTATGCTAATTTCATCAAGACCATCCCCGGAATGCACCACCATCAATCGCTGTGCACCCAAATCTCCGAGCACTTTAGCTACCGGTGCGCAAAGATCTCTGGAATAAACACCGATCAATTGTCTTTTGCTCCCGGCAGGATTAGTCATCGGGCCGAGGATATTAAATATCGTCCTCAAACCTAATGCCTTTCTCGCTGCGACCGCATATCGCATCGCAGGATGGTGAACCGGCGCAAACATAAACCCGATACCCACCTTTTCGATACATAACCCTACTTGTTTTGGCGATAAGTTTATATTGACCCCAGCCGCTTCCAAGACATCAGCTGCACCGCTGCTGCTCGATACAGAGCGATTACCGTGCTTCGCAACCTTTACACCTGCCGCGGCCACTACAAAGCTTGTCGCCGTGGAAATATTGAATAAATTAGCTCCGTCACCCCCTGTGCCAACTATATCTAACACATCTAAACTATTCACATTCACTGGAATANCGAGTTCACGCATTATATAAACCGCACCCTTTATTTCCTCAACTGTCTCATTTTTTACGCTTAATGCCTCCAAAAAAGCACTAATCTGCGCATCTTCGGCATTGCCATGCATAATGTGTCGCATCACACTTTTCATCTCATCCAAGGTTAAATCTTGACCATCTACAATGCGCGCAGTTGCCATTTCAAGATCCATCAACAGCGCTCCAGAAAATTTTTTAAAAGAGCATGGCCATGCTCTGTAAGAATTGACTCCGGATGAAACTGGACTCCCTGCAGCGGGTATTCCCTGTGCCTAAACGCCATAATCTCGTCGTTCTCTCCAGTTGAACGTCTACTCCAAGCGGTGATCTCGAAACAACCAGGAAGGGTCCGCCGATCAACCACTAAAGAGTGGTAACGCGTCGCCAAAATAGGCGTATCAATTCCATTGAAAACGCCCTCTCCATTATGATAAATCAAAGAGGTTTTTCCGTGCATTACCTGTCTTGCTCTTATGACAGTACCTCCCATCGCCTGAGCGATACTTTGGTGACCTAGACATATACCAAGGATAGGAAACACACCCGCTAAATCCCTAACTACTTCCATCGAAATTCCCGCCTCATCAGGAGTACAAGGTCCAGGAGATATAACAATTTTTTCTGGATTTATATTTTTAATGTCATTAATAGTGATCTCGTCATTGCGACAAACTTTTACCTCAGCACCTAACTCACTCAAATATTGAACGACGTTATATGTGAATGAATCATAGTTATCCAACATCAGAATCATGAATATTCCTTTTATTCGCCATACCGGCAGCTTTTATGACAGCTTTTGCTTTATTCATAGTTTCTTGCCACTCCATTTCGGGATCAGAGTCTGCAACCACTCCACCCCCCGCTTGAACATAAAGAGTCTCATCCTTTATCACCGCCGTTCGAATCGCAATTGCAGTATCAATGTTGCCATTCCAACCGATGTAACCGATAGCTCCTCCGTAAATATTTCTTTTAACGGGCTCAAGTTCATCAATGATTTGCATCGCTCTAATCTTTGGAGCACCACTTAGTGTTCCGGCAGGTAAAGTTGCACGTATAATATCAAGGGGTCCCAACTCAGGCTTCACTCTCCCAACAACATTTGAGGTAATATGCATCACATGTGAATATCGCTCAACCACCATCTTTTCCGTCACCTCGACGCTTCCAGCCACACTTACTCGCCCCACATCATTCCGACCCAGATCAATGAGCATCAAATGCTCAGCTAATTCTTTAGGATCTGAGAGCATTTCCTGTTCTAATTTTTCATCCTCAACCCTGTTTTCGCCGCGAGGTCTGGTTCCAGCTATTGGACGAACGGTCAACAAATCATCCTCTACTCGAGCTAAGACCTCTGGCGAGGAGCCAACTATTTGAAACATTTCAAATTGAATAAAGTACAAATACGGGGATGGATTTAATAGCCTCAGTGCTCGATAAAGATTAATTGCCGGAGCAAAAAACCTTGCCGATAAACGTTGTGATGGCACCACTTGCATTATATCTCCCGCAAGAATGTACTCCTTTACTCGTTCAACAGCCGCTATGTAGTCGGCTTTCTTGAAACTAGAGATAAAATTTACTGGTATAACAGCATTCAAATTTAGTTCCGGGAGCATTGGAATAGGAAGTTTAAGTCGCGCCTGTATTTCGTCCAGACGAGTGGTTGCCTTAACCCAAGCGTCGCACTCGGATGGATCAGCATGCACAATAATCGAGAGCGTTCCCTTGAGATTATCAAAAACAACAATCTCATCAGAAACCATTAAAAATATATCAGGAATTCCAAGTGCGTCGCGTGGCATCGACTTCGATAAAATAGGCTCCTCATAGCGAACCGTATCATAGCCAAAGTAACCCACTAATCCACCACAAAATCGGGGTAAATAAGGCAGTACCGGTGCCCTAAAAGACTTCCGAAAATTTTCNACTTCAGATAACGGATCTTTTGTTTGGTAGCTACTCGTGCGCTTNCCATTGCGACTTATCTTGACGTTATAGTCCGAAATCATCAGAGTAGTGTTTGATTGCAAACCAATGAGGGAGTACCTTCCCCATTTTTCACCGCCCTGCACTGATTCAAATAGATAGGAGTTCTTGGCATTGGCCAGTTTTAAGTAAACAGTTAGCGGAGTTTCCAGGTCTGCAACCACTTCACGTACAATTGGAACTCGGTTATATATTGATTTTGCGTAGTGCGCGAATTCTTTGGNATTCAACTTGTACACCTCATCGAGGTTGTGAAACATTCATTTTGTAAAAAAAATTAAACACCTCTAACTTGAGCTTGCTCTANATAAAGAGGCCCGAAGTCATACGGAGCCAAACCTACCGCGTACGANGAGACGAGGTTCGCTCATTTAGGCCTCGGCGCTCCTTCAAGCTCNGCACGCATTTGTGATATAACCTCAGAATAGTCCTTTGACCCAAATATTGCGGAACCGGCGACAAACATATCCGCTCCCGCAGCCGCTACATCTGCGATATTTTCTACACCAATGCCACCATCAACTTCCAAAAGGATATCCCTACTACTAGATTGAATGAGTTCTCTTACAAAACTTATCTTTTTCAGTATNNCGGTAATAAACTTTTGTCCACTGAATCCTGGGTTTACTGACATTAGNACGATGATGTCCAAACGATCCAGTAACCATTTAAGTATTTCAACACTAGCGCCTGGATTAAAAACAAGTCCTCCTTTGCAACCTAATTCATTAATTAACTCTAAAGATCGGGCAACGTGATCCGAGGCCTCAGGATGAAAAGAAATATATGTTGCACCAACATCGGCGAACATCCG
The DNA here is from genome assembly GCA_002720735.1 of Porticoccaceae bacterium. GTDB lineage: Bacteria > Pseudomonadota > Gammaproteobacteria > Pseudomonadales > Porticoccaceae > TMED48. Next base: position 30,539 of record PBJN01000028.1, on the reverse strand, counting down.
AATCATTTCATCAACGGGTCGAACCATGAGATGNACGTCAATCGGAGCTGTCACCCCTGATTTTCTTAGAGCCTCACATACCATTGGTCCCATGCTCAAATTTGGTACGTAATGATTATCCATNACATCAACGTGTATAACATCGGCCCCCGCCGACAACACTGATTCAACTTCGGCACCAAGACATGAAAAATCCGCCGCCAAAATTGATGGTGCGATAAAGTAACGATCCATAAACTCCTCACAAAATGAAACAGCTCTAATTTAAAGATAAATCCTGCTAAACTCGCTGCAAAGTATGCGAGAGATGCTCTTTAAACCACTTCATTCCCTCCATTTGCGGTAACACAAAGGATCTTTAATAGNCTCATCATGTCACCACAAAAGTTCCCCCCACTTTAGCAGCTATACTCGGAACCTCAATGCTAATTTGCTCAAAATTAAAATACTTCACCGAAATACATGCGCGATGTCTAAATTACTTTAGTTTTCACGTTGATATCATACCGTGACGTTCATGATGGTTTGCCCCGGCTACCCATTGAGAAAACATACACCTTTTCTGCAACGCTTTAACGATAAAGACGTTTTAAGGATTATTTTAAAGCTATCGATGATTATTGCCCTTGCAATCCAACTACGGCGCGATATTATTCCGATCTAATATTTCTGCTGCCCAACTTGGAGTTCTAAACGAGGTGAAAAGTCTCTGTGTTATAATGGATCCAATCGATAAAATTAACTTTGCCAAAGATACTACTTTTGGACTGCTCATGGCTGCTCAACGGGCAGACTTCCAATTGTTTTACTCTCTACAACATCAATTATTTCTGACAGATGGTGAGCCTTATGCAGAGATGCGGCCGCTCAAAGTATTCGACGATTCAAATCTCTGGTATTCTCTGGGAGCTTTTCAGTCGAGGCCGCTATCAGAGCTAAGCGTTGTTCTTATGCGGAAGGATCCTCCGTTTAACAACGAATACCTCTACTCAACTTATATTTTAGAAGCCGCCGAAAGACGTGGTTGTTTAGTAACCAATAGACCTAGCTCTCTACGCGACTGTAATGAAAAAATATTCGCAACTGATTACCCCAACTGTACCCCACCACTTCTAGTGAGTAGCAATCAAAAGCATCTGAAAGAATTTGTGTTAAAGCATAAAGATATCGTTTTAAAACCTTTAAATGGAATGGGGGGAATGTCAATATTTAGAGTAAAAATTAACGATCCCAATATAAGTGTAATTCTGGAAACGCTCACTAACAATGGTCATCAAACGATCATGGCTCAGCGTTACATCCCTGAGATATCGGCTGGTGATAAACGGGTGTTAATCGTAGGAGGTGAAGTTGTGCCGTACTGTCTAGCCCGTGTCCCAAACGAAAATGATTTTCGAGGTAATTTGGCGGCGGGAGGCAGAGGAATCGTGCAACCTCTAAGTTCAAAAGACAATTGGATAGCAAGCCAAGTTGCCGCAGATCTCATGTCTAGGGGCCTTCTTCTTGTGGGACTCGATATTATTGGCGAGTTTTTAACAGAAATTAATGTCACCAGCCCCACATGTGTAAGAGAAATCGAANGAGAAACAAATTTACAAATTTGTGATCAGTTTATCAAGGTGTTAGAACAACAACTTTGCAAAAGAGTAAAACAAAGGTAACTTTAGAATTATAAGCATCAAAACTTAGTATCTCTGCACTTGAGTTTTGTGAAACAAACCCCCATATTA
>PBJN01000028.1:1654-28804 GCA_002720735.1 Porticoccaceae bacterium | reverse complement strand
ATGGNTGANNTNAATANCGATTTTCCCAGCCTNAAAAACCATTTTNTNCTGGCTATGCCNGGACTCANAGACCCNCACTTCTCTCANGCNGTGGTTTATATTTGCGAACACAGTGAGGAAGGTGCAATGGGCTTAGTTGTTAATAATCAGTTGAATATCCCCGTTAAGGCCATTTTCGACCAACTTCAACTTAAGTATTCTGACGCAACCAGCAGCCCTCTTATTTTTTCGGGCGGTCCCGTGCAAAGAGATCGTGGTTTTATTTTGCATCAAAACTGTACCCAAAAATGGGAATCTACCGTAGAAATTTCGCAAGATATAAGCCTAACAGCCTCAAAAGACATTCTGAGCGATATAGCCCTCGGTAATGGGCCGGAGCACTCTCTAATTACTTTAGGCTACTCTAGTTGGGGTCCAGGTCAACTGGAAGAAGAAATAGTACAAAACAGCTGGCTCACAGTTCCAGCAGACTCAGCAATTATTTTCAATACTGAGTGTAAAAATAGAGCCCGTGCTGCAGCCTCCTCTATCGGCATAGATATTAACAAGCTCTCTTTCATCTCTGGTCATGCTTAAGTATGCCCATCATAAGGCACTGATTGGTTTTGACTTCGGACTCAAGCGTATAGGTGTTGCCACCGCAAACACCATTACGAGGATCGCAACACCTCTCACCATATTGCGCGCAAACAATGGTGTGCCAGATTGGGTTGCTGTTTCTCGCATAATTGATGAGTGGACTCCTGATCTGTTAGTAATCGGCCTCCCTGTGAATATGGATGATTCGGATGGCGAGCTGAGTAGTCGAGCAAAAAAATTTGCTCGACGGCTTTCGACAAGATTCCACAAGCGCACCGTCATGATAGATGAGAGACTAACGAGCTGTGAGGCAAAAAGGATTCGTCCCGGCGAAAAAATCGACGATTTAGCCGCAACATTTATCCTTGAAACATGGCTCAATGCTCCCTCTTCAGCATCTGACCCTTAATCAAAGACCGTGCTAAAATCCCCTCCCTACATAACTAATAATTACGCTTTGCATCAATGATCGACAATAGCCAAGGCTCTAGAACTCGCCACAAAATACTCAGATTAATATGACATCTATAACAAAATGTATTGAGCAAGTAAGAAAACGCATAGCAGACGCGGCAATACGTGCTGAGCGGGAGGTCAGTGAGATTCAACTATTAGCCGTCAGCAAAACACGCAGTGCAAACGATATCAGGGTCGCTGCTGCATCTAATATCTTTAACTTTGGGGAAAACTATTTGCAGGAGGCGCAGGAAAAAATAAGTCAAGTATGTCTACCTGGTTTAAAATGGCATTTTATCGGTAGATTGCAGAGAAATAAAACTCAACAGGTAGCCAATCGTTTTGATTGGGTACACAGTGTAGATAGGATCGAAATTGCAAAACGCCTGAGTATGCATCGAGACATACAATTACCACCTTTGAATATTTGTCTACAAGTTAATATTGATGATGAGGTCACTAAATCTGGGTTCAAGATCAAAGAACTTTCAGATACAGTTGAACAAGTGATTGAACTGCCGCAATTAGTTTTACGGGGTCTCATGGCAATACCGGCGTCAAAAACTGCTGAAATAGATCAGCGTAAGAGCTTCTCTCGACTCCGACATGCACAAGCTGAGATCAATAATAGATTGGATAGTCGTGATAAATTAGATACCCTCTCTATGGGGATGTCACAAGATTTAGAATCCGCGATCCTCGAGGGGGCAACTATAGTACGAGTTGGAAGTGACATTTTTGGTCCTCGACTCAAAGCCACTACGAATTAGGAATTAACGTTGATAGATCAGAAATACAAGATCGCGTTCATTGGCGCAGGTAATATGGCTTCCGCTTTAATAAACGGACTTATAAGTAATGGGTATCCAAGCGCGGGAATAATTGTCAGCGACCCAAACGAAGACGCTAAAAACAGCCTGAGCGAACGGCACCAAATTCAATGTACAAATGATAACAAATCTGCTGTACATTGTGCAGACGTGGTGATGCTTGCAGTTAAACCACAAATTCTGAAAGAAGTGGCTCTTGAGTTATCTAAAGTCATACAGATGCAAACATTGGTAGTCTCCATTGCTGCGGGAGTGCCGGTAAGTGCGTTACAAAGATGGTTTAGTAACAATATTCCAATTGTTCGCTCAATGCCGAATACGCCTACAACGCTTGGAGCTGGAGCAACTGGAATGTATGCCAACCGTCATGTAACTGCCGATCAATGCTCAATTGTCGAGCACATTTTCAACACTGTCGGTTATTCCTGTTGGCTTGAGTCTGAAAAAGATATCGATTCGGTTACAGCAGTCTCTGGAAGCGCTCCCGCGTACTTTTTTCTTATTTTTGAAATAATGGAGCGAGCGGCAAAAGATTTTGGTCTGAGTCCCACCGCTGCTAAAAATCTCATATTACAGACAGCAAAAGGCTCCGTTGCAATGGCACTAAGTTCTAACTCAGAGATGAGTGAGCTTCGACGTCAGGTGACTTCACCTGGTGGAACGACAGAGAAGGCTATAGCCACACTTCACGCCGGCAATCTAAACCGACTTGTATATCAAGCAATGAAAGCGGCATTAGATAGAGCGAAAGAACTTTCCGAGCAATATGGACAATAATCTAATGTTACAGAAGGCATAAGGTTTTATGAGTGCGTTTAATGACTTGGCCCAGAACTTGGTCCATGTAGCTTTACAATTATGCAGTTTCATAATGCTACTGCGTCTTTTATTGCAATGGGTACAAGCAGACTTTTTTAACCCGCTGTCCCAATCTATTTTCAGAATTACTGCGCCCTTAGTCGAACCTCTCCATCGGTTCTTTCCCACCTTCGGCACTTTTAACACAGCTGCATTGATAGGAGCATTTGTGTTCAAGTGGATATACGTGTGCATTTTGATATTTACCGGTCAGAGGCTTTTCAACGAACTTCCGAGTTATCTTCTTATTTCAATCTATGAAATTTTTGTCAGCCTGGTGGATATTTATTTTTGGGGGATAATAATTATAGCCGTTGCCAGCTGGCTCGACGCTTTGCAGCATCCTCACGTAAGCCTGATAAGTCAAATAGTCGAACCATATCTTGGCCCGTTTAGGCGCCTTATCCCTCCGATAGGAATAATTGATATTTCGTCGATGGTTGCTCTAATTGGCCTGATCATAATCAGAGATCGAATCTTACCAACATTAAAGTACACGGTGGAGTCGATTTTATTTTGACCAAAACTTTTATTTAAACTGCAGGTTTTATGTAATATGGATTTACTTTCTCTCTATATCTCAGAACTCCGTTAAAAGTTTAACCGAGCGAGCATCTATGGTTTTTTCAAGTTTCCGAAGAGACGTGGCTCCCATGAGCCCTCTGATGCTCCATGAATATTATCGCAACTGAAATTCGGCCCTTACATGATGCGAGGGGGATTTAGGAGCATGTTGCCCAATTGACCTGCCAATGTCTATTTTTGGCCAGAACAACGTCACGCGCATCCCTACCGACAACCAACTAATTCCCTTCTAGCTCTCGGTCAACACATAAGCTTCAGGACGAGACGGCACCAAATACATTCCGACCGCTTCAAATAAACCAGTACCGAACGACTGCANAAAGTTCAACTNTGTGNATGCTTCACACTCATTATTTTGTTGTCGCCATATCATTGTGCACAAACAAATGAACGAAAACTGGGGGGCTATTCCCCCCAAACAAATGTAACGCAGATCTATCTCCTACACATTAAAAAAATAATCCTCCTATAATAACTAAAACTTTTCAAATTTCGTTGTACAATGTGATTCCAGCGCTTAATTAGTAAGTTATAATTTTGGTGACCAAGATAGTCTCTAGTCCTTCAGACTCCTCCGAACTTGGAGCGATCCACATGGAGGTTGTGCATTTAAACGAACCGCTAAAGTTAGCATGTGGTTATAGCTTATCAGAACATGTTCTTTGCGTGGAAACTTATGGTCAACTTAACAGAGGTAAATCCAATGCGGTGCTAATTTGTCATGCATTGACTGGTAGCCATCACGCAGCTGGATGGCATATTGGGGACAAAAAACCGGGCTGGTGGGACGATATGATTGGTCCTGGCAAATCAATAGATACTGATCAATTTTTTGTGGTAAGTCCGAGCAATATAGGTACATGTCACGGTAGTACGGGACCACTTTCAATTAATCCAAAGACAAATTCGACCTGGGGTCCAAATTTTCCAAAACTACACATTAGTGATTGGACAGCCTCGCAACGCATGCTTATGGACCATTACAAAATAAAATGTTGGGCGGCAGTTGTAGGAGGAAGTCTTGGAGGTATGCAAGCAATGCATTGGTCTGTAACTTACCCTGATAGGTTATTAAGCGCAGTCGTGATTGCTTCCGCAATGAAATTATCTGCGCAGAACATTGCGTTTAATGAAATTGCACGGCGAGCAATAAAGGAGGATACTGACTTCTATGGAGGGCGTTATCAAGANAAAAATAAAAAACCCTTACGAGGGCTAGCACTGGCCCGAATGATNGGACATGTGACCTATTTGTCCGACTTATCAATGGCAGAAAAATTTGGTCGAGAAGTGCTCAATGATNATTTTTGTAATGAAAAATTAGACCCTGTTAAATTTAAAATCGAGAGTTACCTCAATTATCAAGGCGACAAATTTGCGAATGAATTTGATGCAAACTCATACATACTTTTGACAAAAATGTTGGACTATTTTGATCTCGCTTGGAAATATGATAACCAACCGAGTTCTGCTTTCAGGGTTGCCACCTGTAAATTTTTAGTACTTGCTTTTAGTAGTGATTGGCGGTTTCCCCCTGAACGATCGAGAGAAATAACTAAAGCGTTAATTACTGCCGGATGCGATGTTACCCACGCAGAAATCACTTCATCTCAGGGACATGACGCATTTTTACTTCCCGACTCAAGATATCAACAAATTTTTGGCACTTTCATGAAGCGAATAGCATCAACCCTGCCCTGCTAAACTATGGACAAGATACTAGATTCAATACTTCCCTGGATACCATCAAATAGTCGAGTGCTTGACCTGGCGTGCGGCGACGGTAGCCTTTTAGAAAACTTACAAAGAATCCATCAAGTAAATGGTTATGGTTTAGAGATCGACGAAAAATCTATTCTTAAATGTATAAAAAAGGGTATAAACGTTATTGAACAAGACCTAGATACTGGATTAAACAACTTTTCCGACAATTGCTTTGACAGTGTAATTATGTCCCAGGCACTTCAAGAAATGCGTCACCCAAACCTTCTCCTTGGCGAAATGTTGCGGGTTGGGCGCGAATGTATTATAACTTTTCCTAATTTTGGCCACTGGTCAGCACGCTGCCAACTATTCTTTTTAGGAAAAATGCCTGTTACGCGTCAACTAGCNTACCAATGGTATGAAACTCCAAACATACATTTTTTCACTTNTCGCGATTTTAAAATACTATGCGAAGCTNAAAAAATTCGTATTCTTCATTATGATTGTATCGCCGAGGCGTATCCCGATGTTTATCTGAAAAAAATATTTCCGAACTTATTTACGCAAACAGCTATTTTTCATCTCAGTCTGTAAATAGCCTCTAACCACAAGGAATACCAACCAATATGCTTAATCGTATTTTCCTCGTTACATTGTTAACAATGTCTTTGGGACACGCGGAATCATTTAAACAATATGGAGAACTAAAAATCTTTTACAGCGCTTTTCCTAGCGCATTCATCACNGCAGACATCGCGAAAAAAAACAATATTGTGCGAGGAANNAATCGTGGAGTTGTCAATATTTCTGCGATGACGCAGCTCAGCAAAGGTCTCAACGCTACNGTCACAGGTGTAGTATCAAATATAATGCAACAAAACCAAACTCTAAGTTTTAGTGCAATCCGCGAGGGCACATCAATATATTACATTGCTCCTTTTAAGTTTGAAAATGAAGATTACTTAACCTTCAAAGTGAAGTTAGAAATGAACAATAGTGATCAATACGACATCAAGTTTCAAAAACTNATGTACATTGATAAGTAAAAAATATAGGAGCGTATACCTGACATGGAAGTGGTCTTAGCAAGTAGCAATCACGGAAAAATAAAAGAGTTTAAAGATATCCTCGGCAACGTCGGACTAAATATCATACCCCAAAAAGAATTTTCCATTGAATCCGCTGATGAAACAGGCTTAACATTCGTAGAAAATGCTATTTTAAAAGCACGACATGCGTCTATACAGGCCAAATTACCTGCAATAGCGGATGATTCAGGGCTTCAAGTGGACTTCCTCAAAGGAGCACCGGGAATTTACTCTGCGCGATATGCTGGCGAAAAAGCAACAGACGATGAAAATAACAACTATCTATTAAAGCGTCTAAAGAGAGTACCGAAAGCGCTTCGCACAGCTCGATATCAAACCGTGATTGTTTTTCTAAAACATTTTGCAGACCCTAAACCAATTATTTGTGAGGCACATTGGGAAGGTCATATAGCGACCGATAATCAAGGCGATGGCGGCTTTGGATATGATCCTTTGTTCATTCCACTCGGTCAAACATTGAGCGCAGCAGAAATGAAAATGAATGAAAAAAATAAAGTCAGTCATAGAGCTCGTGCACTATCAAAACTGTTAGACTATTTTGCTGATCCTCAGGATACATTGTGGTAAACATAGCCAATCTGCAGACCATGAAATTGCGCCTGCCGCCAATATCTATGTACATTCACATCCCGTGGTGCTCTAGAAAATGTCCTTATTGCGATTTCAATTCTCACGAACGCGTCAAAAAAATTCCGGAAAAAAAATATGTTGAAGCCTTGATCGCAGACATTAAAAATGATTTACATCTGGTGCAAGGCAGAAAATTAAGCTCCTTATTTTTTGGTGGCGGCACTCCAAGCCTTTTTACAGGCTCTTCAATAAGTGAAGTGATCCAATCGGCAGAAAAAATGATTGGATTCAATGACGACATAGAGATTACGATGGAGGCAAATCCAGAGAGTGTAAATCCTCAAAAGTTACAAGATTTTTTTCAGGCGGGTATCAATCGAATTTCGATCGGTGTGCAAACGTTTGATGATGAACAACTNAGTCTACTGGGTCGTATGCACTCAAGTTATTCTGCCNCAGAAGCAGTAGAAATGGCTAAAATAGCCGGCTTTAAAAAAATCAATATCGATTTAATGCACGGATTAAAAGGACAAAACGTATGTAGTGCTTTGAATGATTTGCAATGCGCTATCTCAACAGGGGTCGAACACATTTCTTGGTACCAACTTACTATCGAGAAGAACACTTTGTTTTTCAGCAATCCTCCAAAATTGCCAGATAGCCAGCTAATTTCAGAAATTCAGGAGCATGGTTCTCAATTATTACAAAGCCATGGTTACGAGCAGTACGAGATTTCCGCGTTTGCGAAGTCAAGAAAGCGGTGCACCCACAATAAGAATTATTGGCAATTCGGCGATTATATTGGAATAGGCGCTGGCGCCCACGGAAAAATAACGCTTAATAACGAACAAACTCTTGTACGCACATTACGGACAAAACAACCAAACAACTATCTTGAGAAAAAAAATAAAGGAGAAAAAAAATGCATGTCTGTNGAGATATCACAGCGTCCTCTGGAATTTATGATGAATGTTCTTAGATTGAAGGATGGAGTTCCATTGACGTATTTTTCCGAGCGTACAGGACTCCATGAAAGTTACATATCAAAAATCATTATTAACTTAAAGGAGCAAGGTCTAATGGTTGATACCAAAAAACGACTTTNGACTACGCCACTTGGTTTTCGGTTTTTAGATACAATACTGGACAAATTTGTGTAGTTAAATAGTCTATAGTGATTGCTGATGAGTTTGCGCCCGCATGAGAAAAGGTTTAGTAAAGTGCAGAACAACTTCTGCTTGGCAAATACAGAGGAGGGTATTGTCGTATTAAGAACCCAAGTGGTATCATGTAAACCAATTGGTACAGTGGCCTGGCTGACAAGGGGAGAATATTGAATGAGTGATAGCCCGATAAATGTTACTGATACAAGTTTCGAGACAGACGTTTTAGAGAGCGATGTGCCCACACTAATTGATTTTTGGGCGCCCTGGTGTGGGCCATGTAAAATGGTTGCTCCGCTCCTTAATGAAATCTCGATAGAATATGCTGGAAAACTAAAAGTATGTAAAATTGACGTGGATAGCAACACTGAAACTGCGGCTAAATATAACGTGCGAGGGATTCCCACACTCCTCGCGTTTAAAAATGGCAATATCGAAGGAACAAAAGTGGGAGCTTTGTCAAAAAATCAATTAGTTGAATTCATAGAGAGCTTCGTGTAGAAAAGTTGCTAGGTTGAGTTAGGGGTACTTATAAAAATAGTTGTTATTCCTGTAAGTTCCGTTATACTTTTCTGGCAAAGCCTTTTATAACTCCAAAAAGTAAATGATCCGCGCGCCCACTGAGGCTAAGGGCAGCCGCAACTTAATCGTTAAAAAATTCGACAGATCATAATCGTACTGTCTCGCAAGTAAAAAGTCTCCTTATGAACCTATCCGAATTAAAAGAAAAACCAATTGCCGATCTTATAGGATTGGCAGAGTCACTTGGCCTTGACAATGTCGCACGATCACGCAAGCAAGATATTATTTTTTCGCTTCTCAAACGGCATGCTAAAAGCGGGGAAGACATATACGGTAACGGGCTTCTGGAAATTCTTCCGGACGGTTTTGGCTTTTTGAGGTCCGCCGGGTCCTCATACCTAGCAGGCCCAGACGATATTTACGTTTCTCCCAGCCAAATAAGGCGGTTTAACCTCCGAACAGGGGATGCCATATCAGGCAAAATTCGGCCTCCGAAAGACGGTGAACGTTATTTTGCGATGCTCAAGGTAGATAAAATTAATTTTGATACCCCAGAAAATGTCCGCAACAAGATATTGTTCGAAAACCTTACGCCATTATTCCCTGATAATCGACTTACATTGGAATCAGGGAATGGATCGACCGAGGACTTAACTGGTCGCATTATAGATTTGATATCTCCCATTGGTCGGGGTCAGAGAGGCCTCATTGTAGCGCCGCCAAAAGCAGGAAAAACTATAATGATGCAACATATCGCCCAGTCGATTGTCAGAAACAATGCGGACTGCTACATAATCGTATTGCTNATTGATGAAAGACCAGAGGAAGTAACGGAAATGCAGCGGACAGTGCGTGGAGAAGTCATTGCATCAACTTTTGATGAACCACCAACCAGACATGTTCAGGTNGCCGAGATGGTTATCGAAAAAGCAAAAAGGCTTGTTGAGCATAAAAGAGATGTCGTTATTCTTCTTGACTCCATTACCCGTCTGGCGAGAGCTTATAACACTGTAATTCCGTCTTCTGGTAAAGTTTTGACTGGCGGTGTAGACGCACACGCACTTGAAAAACCAAAACGGTTCTTTGGAGCTGCACGAAACATAGAACATGGGGGAAGTCTTACTATAATTGCAACTTCCTTGGTTGATACCGGTTCTAAAATGGATGAAGTAATCTATGAAGAGTTTAAGGGCACGGGCAATATGGAGCTACACCTCGACCGAAAAATAGCCGAAAAACGGGTTTATCCTGCGATAAACATTCGACGCTCAGGTACTCGCCGCGAAGAACTACTTATAGAAGAATCAGAATTGCAACGAATATGGATTCTTCGAAAACTGCTACACGATATGGAGGATCTAACCGCAGCCGAGTTCATGGTTGAAAAGCTAAAAGGATACAAGAATAACAACGAATTCTTTGGCGCCATGAAACGAAAGTGATATACCCTAAAATTGTCCAAAACNCCCTCCAAATATAATGATCTCCGGGAATTTATAAAATTTCTTGAGGAACGTGGTGAGCTATTAAGAGTAGTTGAGCCAATCGACCCCAATCTTGAAATGACCGAAATCAGCGATCGCACTTTGCGTGCGAAGGGCCCTGCCTTACTATTCGAAAATCCTCTAGGTTTTAATACCCCAGTGTTATGTAATTTATTCGGCACGCCGGAGAGAATAGCTTTAGCGATGGGAGAAACGGCGCTTGAAGGACTTCGTAACATCGGCGTACTCCTAGCTTTTTTAAAGGAGCCAGATCCTCCCAAAGGATTGATGGATCTATGGAACAAAAGGCATGACTTCAAGCAAGTATTGAATATGCCAGTGAGGTTGCTGAAAAAAGGGCCATGCCAACAAGTAATTTTAGAAGAAAACCAAGTTAACCTGGATAACCTGCCTATCCAAACATGTTGGCCTGGAGACGCTGCTCCACTGATCACTTGGGCTCTAGTAGTCACGCGCGGGCCTGAAAAAGAACGGCAGAATCTGGGAATCTATCGAATGCAAAAGATTGCGAGGAACAAACTAATAATGAGATGGCTGGCTCATCGAGGTGGTGCGCTAGACTTTCGAGAATGGCACCAAAAATTCCCAGAACGTCCATTTCCCGTTGCAATTGCTTTGGGTGCAGATCCTGCCACTACATTAGCAGCCGTTACCCCAGTACCCGACACACTCTCGGAGTACGCATTCGCCGGCTTACTTCGTGGCAGCAAAACTGCAGTAGTAAAGTGTTTTGGAAACAACCTCGAGGTGCCAGCAACGGCAGAATATATTTTAGAGGGACACATCTATCCCGGCGAAACTGCCATAGAAGGACCGTTCGGTGACCATACNGGTTACTATAACGAAACAGATAGCTTTCCAGTATTTACTGTTAATCGGATTACTCATCGAGAGAATCCCATATATCACAGTACATACACCGGAAAACCGCCAGATGAGCCAGCAATACTTGGGNTAGCGCTGAATGAGGTATTCGTACCAATACTTCAAAAACAATTCCCTGAAATAGTCGATTTNTNCCTTCCACCGGANGGTTGCTCATACAGACTTGCGGTAATAAGTATAAAAAAACAATATCCCGGTCACGCCAAACGCGTGATGATGGGATTGTGGTCTTTCTTGAGGCAATTTATGTATACCAAGTTTGTTATCGTAACTGATGATGATGTGAACATAAGAAATTGGCGAGATGTAGTCTGGGCAATNACAACCAGAACGGATCCTTCCAGAGATACNATTNTTATGGAAAATACGCCAATTGATTACCTCGACTTTGCTTCCCCTGTGTCAGGCCTCGGATCTAAGATGGGCTTGGACGCGACAAATAAAATGCAAGGTGAGACACAGCGAGAATGGGGTAGAACTATCAGCATGAAGAAGTCAGTAGTTCAACGAATCGATGAAATTTGGAATTCTTTGGGAATTAAGACAACATCCTAGTTTTAGAATAACGTTTCGTAATCAAAAAATATTATCTCAGAAGCCGATAAAATTGATCATCTCAATGCAACCACCAAAATTGCAAACTNAAAATATTTCTTCNATTACTTNTGTAAAGAGTAGNTAGCGTGCCCAAAAGTAGTATTAAGTAATGAAAAATTGTGGGGGGTTATCGGGACACAATACTTAAGCTTCTATAACATACTATAAACTTTAATGAAAAAAAAAGAGTAGACTTATNGCTCCGTTTATTAAAATTTAGCCCTATATCGTTCTTAAGTAAAAAGAAATGTGTGTTATTTGGATTAATGAAAAATGCCGTGTCAAAAGACATCTCGAGCGAATAGATACCAAAGGCTCCTGCATGTCGACATGTCAGTTTACTCGCTTATCTGCACCTAGAGCAACGTAACAATGTCCAAATCTTATCGGAAAATCATTACTACGACGTGCGTTTTAGTTGCTGGGATACTGCTAATATCGGCGACCTATTACTTTAAACCGACTCAGGAACGTGTTTCACAACAGCCTCCACAAGCTATTGAGGTCACAGTTGTTAAAGTTCAACCCAAAACTCATCAGCTAAATGTGGTCTCTCAAGGCACCGTCAGTCCAAAATATGAAATTGATCTAATTGCAGAAGTTACTGGACGTATTGAATTTGTTTCGCCGAATTTCGCCGATGGCGATTTCTTCACCTTAGGTGAAAAACTAGTTCAANTAGAGCCTATTGACTATCAGCTCAGCTTAATCACTGCGGAAAGNGCGGTGGCCAGGGCAGAAGAGGAGTTAGCAATTGAACGTGGTCGCGTAAAACAAGCCAGGCGGGAGTGGCGGGGGCTTGGTGATGAAGAGGCAAACGAACTGTTTTTACGAAAACCCCAACTGAAAGCCTCAGAGGCAGCTCTTGCCTCTGCTTCGGCCGAACGCGATCGGGCACAAATTCAACTTGATAGGACTACCATAACTGCCCCATTCAATGGCAGAATTCGCAATACATTCGTGCATGCAGGTCAATTTGTATCACGCGGAACCCGTTTAGCGACTATATTTAGCTCTGAGGTTGCAGAAATACGACTCCCGCTCAGGGATCAACAGTTGCAATGGATTGACTTACCATCAGAATATGCCACCCTAAGTAGTCAGAAGTTTCCAACAGTATCCATTAAAAGCACAATTGGTTCAGTTCAGCACACTCGGGAAGGGCGCATTGTAAGGACTGAGTCATCAATCGACCCACAAAGCCGTATGACATTCGCAGTAGCTGAAATAGCCGAACCATTTTCACATGAGAATGCTGCCCCACTCGATATGGGCCGATTCGTAGAGGCCAGAATTACAGGAATAATTTTAAATGATGTCACTGTCTTACCGCGCCATGCAATCTATAAAAATAACTTAGTACTTACCGTCACGGATGAAAACTCAATCGAATTTGCNATAGTAGATGTAATTAAAACAAGTGCCGAACAAGCTATCGTTCGAGGTATAGCAGAGGGAACCGTGGTAGTTTCCTCTCGGGTAGCAAATCCTTATGTCGGAATGAGTGTGAGGACTTCCCCGCCTCAACTAACTGAAAAAATCCAATCTAAAAATACCACAGGCGAAATGCTGTGAGACTAATTGTCTCCTGGTTTGTACGTGACCCCGTTGCAAGTAATTTACTAACGATACTTATATTTATTGGTGGTATTTTTGGCGCAATGTCGATGGGAAAAGAGGTATTCCCCTCGGTTCAAGTTGATTACATACGCATCATGATGCCATACCTCGGCGCAGGGCCTGAGGAAGTTGAAGAGCAAATCCTCATCCCAATTGAAGAGGCTATTCATAATATTGACGGAGTAGCAGGATTAGATTCTGTTGCCTGGCAAGGTGGGGGCCAAGTTTTAGTAGAGGTTGAAGTTGGTTATGATAAAACCAAACTGACAAACCATATTCAAACTAACATTGACACGATTACGACATTCCCCAGAGAAACTGAACGCCCAGAAGTTGCAGAGGTAATATTTAGAGAGAGAGTAATGACCGTGGCCCTCTCTGGTGATGTTGCGACGGATGTTCTGATAGATTTTGCTGAGAAAGTCCGAGACGACCTTTCGAGATTACCTGAAGTAGAATCAGTCGATCTCCAAGGAATAAGAGNACCCGTAATATCAATCGAATTAGAAGAATATCAAATGAGGCGCTTCGATATCTCTTTCGAGGAGATTGTGGCAGCAGTGCAACGGTCTTCAATCACGATGCCTGCTGGTGCCATCCGCGGTGAAAATGGTACATTGCAGCTTCAAACCAGTGGTCAGGCTTTCAATGAATCCCAATTCAGTGAGATTTTGGTGTTAGGTCGTCCTGACGGTACTAAGATCTCCGTAGGCGATGTTGCAAATGTCAAAGAAACATTTGAGGAAACCTTCTTTGAAGCCCGATTAAATGGTGAGAAAATGGTTTTTGTTCAGATATATACCGAGAATAATCCCGATGTAGTCGCATCTACGAACGCTGTTAAAAATTACGTTCTCAACGAAACATCATTCCTCCCTGGCAATCTAAAAATACAAACGGTTCAAGATCACTCAATAATGTATCAAGACCGTCTTAACCTGATCACTAAAAATGCGGTTGGGGGTTTAATTTTGGTATTTGTAATCTTGATGCTATTCCTACGTCCCGTGTTGGCTATGTGGGTGTCCTTCGGGATTGGTATAGCATACGCTGGAGCGCTATGGATACTCCCGGCAGCAGGAGTCACCATAAGCATGGCGTCAATGTTTGCATTTCTGCTGATACTTGGAATAATTGTGGACGATGCAATTATTGTCGGAGAGAGCATATATCGACACCACGAAGAAGGATATGAAGACTACGAAGCGGCAGAAATGGGTGCTCAAAGGGTCTTGGTTCCAGTGGTTCTTGCTGTAGCTACAACAATCATATTATTCGCGGTGATGTTTTTTTTACCGGGCTCGTTCATAAGGGCAATCTGGGCAATTCCTATCGTTGCTGTTATTGCTTTGGGCTTCTCACTAGTGGAGTGTTTGTGTATTTTACCCTCCCACTTAGCTCATATGGGCCCTGAAAAATCTCCCAAGACCAANTTTACTCGGCGACTCAAATATTTACGTCAGAAATGCTCTAATACGTTGCTTAATATTTGTGATAACCAATACCAGCCGCTCCTCGCCAAGGCACTTGAGTGGAGATATCTCACCATTTTATGCTTTTTAATTGCTTTTATTTTTGCAAATAGTCTNTTAAATGCCGGGCACATAAAGAAACAATTCATGCCAAACGTACCNTGGGACTATGTGGGGCTCGAGATATCAATGCCGGACAATTATTCAAAAACACAAATGATGTCGTTACTTAAAAGAGTAGAAACGGCAGCAGGAAAATTAAATACGGACAGCGCGCTGAAAGAACAGGGGCTTGACGGCACGGTAGTTATAAACACCCTCGCTTTTCTTTTCGGCTACGACGTTACTGTTTGGATTGAGTTGAATCCTGGCGTTACAGATGCTATCGACACAGCTGTTATTGGCGAGCGCTGGATCCACTATCTTGGTAAAATTCCAGAAGCCTCTAATTATCAAGCGTTGACAGGGTTCGGCGCAAAAGAAGATCAGGGTTTTTCAGTACTACTTAANTCGAACGACGGCTTACAACTCAGTGCTGCTAAAACTTTCATGCTGGAGTCTTTGATGGAAATCCAAGGCGTTTCAAGAGTCTTAGACACAAGCGAAAGTTCTGGAATGGATCTGAATATCAGTCTGAAATCTGACGGTAATAACCTCGGCGTGGGGCTCACTGATGTCGCAAATCAGGTCCGACAAGGCTTTTACGGAGCGGAGGCACAGCGGATAGCAAGGGACCGAGATGAATTGAGGGTCCTCGTTCGTTATCCGGAATTAGCCCGAAAAAATGTAGATACACTCTCGGACATGCGAATCCGAACACCAGACGGCAAAGAGATACCGTTCTACTCAGTGGCAGATGTCGAATATGTTGAAGGAATTACAAGCATTCGCAGGGTAAATCGTGAACGCACTAATCGAATAAGAGCCTATGAACAAAAGAATCTAGTCACAACAGATGAAATTAGCAAAATTGTATTCGATGAAATTAGCCCAGAGCTGGCGCGGAAATATCCTAACGTCCGACTATCCAAAGACGGCTTCAGCTCTGACGAAGCCGAATTCTACCAGGCCGGTACAAAATTATTCATCACAGCAGTAGTAATAATTTATGGGCTCATGGTTCTCACATTTAAATCTTACCTCAAGCCATTAGGTGTCCTAACAGCTATTCCATTCGGACTAATGGGCGCAATTTTCGGACATGTTCTCTTTGGTCTTGAGTTTAGTATGATGTCTTGGATGGGGGTTTTCGCGGCTACCGGCGTGGTTGTAAACGATAACCTTGTTTTAATTGAGAGAATTAGTCAGTTAAGAAAAGGAGGACATGTAGTAAGCCAAGCACTTATGAGAGCTGGAAAAGACCGATTTAGGCCGATAATTTTAACCTCACTTACTACTTTCATTGGTCTTATGCCGATAATATTTGAGCCCAGTGAACAGGCACAATTTCTAGTTCCTATGGTGATCTCACTCGTCTTTGGAGTGCTTTTCGCCACGACAGTTACATTGATCTTTGTGCCATCTATCTACCTCACCGCCGCAAGCTTCAGAGATTACTGGAAAGGAACACAGTTGCCTACATTATCTTCATGAGGAGAAACGACTTGCTCGAAACGGATAGCGTTTAATCTTAGTTAAAAATAAGTTAAAATTCAGAATGTGTTAGTTCAGTGACAGCTTCCCTGCAGACGAAATTGTTTCGTATCAAAGGATTACAACTTTTTCGGTGTCTAACGCGCCATCAAACGGATACACCCTAGTGTCATTAAATCAAATTTTACAAAGGTTGGCTGACGGTTCAGCGAACCATCAACTCCGCAAAATCAAAAGGGGTGTTGAAAAAGAGAGTCTTCGGACTACCAATAATGGATTTATCGCCATTACCCCTCATCCAGAAGCCTTAGGTTCTGCATTAACGCATCCTTCAATTACCACGGATTTTTCAGAGGCTCTCCTTGAATTCATAACCGCTCCGTACAATAACATTTCTGATCTTCTAGACGAACTAGACGATATCCATCGCTTCGTACATGCTCAGATCGGAGAAGAACTACTTTGGGTCAATAGTATGCCATGTCAAATAAAGGCAGATACCGAAATCCCAATCGCAAATTTTGGAAGATCCAATGTTGGGAAGATGAAACATATTTATCGACTTGGTTTAGGGCATCGTTATGGGCGTTCGATGCAAACCATCGCTGGGATTCACTATAACTTTTCAGTTCCCGACTCAATTTGGCAGCTTATTGCCTCATTTAAAAAATCAGGACTTCCACTAAAAGATATCAAGACAGAGGGTTACTTCGGTCTGATAAGGAACTTTCGTCGCTCAGCTTGGCTTCTTAATTACCTGTTTGGTGCCACACCAAGTGTCTGCAGCAGTTTTGTCTATGGGAAAACACATAAACTTAAATTATTAAAAAATAAAAAAAGTTACTATAGCCCTTATGCTACCTCGCTCCGAATGGGAGACCTCGGTTATCAAAGTGAAGTGCAAGCCTCTTTAAACATCACATACAATAATTTGAAAAGCTATGCTAGGAGTCTGCGAGCAGCCCTTAAGCAAACTTGCCCAAAATACCAAGTCATCGGTTTAAAAGATGACGTCGGTCAACTTAAACAGCTAAACACAAATTTACTCCAAATAGAAAACGAGTTTTATAGTGAAATCCGGCCCAAGCAACCAACAAAATCCGGAGAATCACCAATGCAAGCTCTTTTAGATCGGGGCGTAGAATATGTTGAAGTTCGCTGCCTTGACCTTGATCCGTTCACCTTGCTAGGAATTGATTCAACCACTATACGTTTTTTAGATACATTTCTACTGTCTTGCCTTCTTTCAGAGAGCCCGCTTTCAAACGAACGTGAACAATGTGAAATAATTCACAATAAAAACCTAACTGTCTATGAGGGGCGTAATCCACTACTCCATTTACGGCATCAAGATCAGTCCATTTCGCTCAAAAAATGGGGGAGGAAAATACTCACAGATCTTAAACCTATTGCCTCACTTCTTGATGCCGCCCATGGAGGTAATGCTTACGAAATTGCGGTTTCTAAAATGAATACGAGAATTGAGCAACCGGCGCTGACACCGTCAGCCAGAATTATAAACGAAATGAGTACTCATAACGAAAGCTATATACAGTTCGGAATACGTTGGGCGAAGCAACACGCCGAAAATTTTGCAGCAAGAAGTCCCGATGAAGCTCTGCTTATAAAACAGAANGATCTTGCAAAGGCGTCGTCACAGAACCAAAAAGAAACCGAATTATCGGATTATCTATCTTTTGAGCAATATTTAGAGCAATATTATCGTCAATAAAAGATCGAGGTTCGTAGTGTGCAAGAACGGTTTTTAAAGATGTCTAGTCCCAGTTACCGATCTGTAAATACTGCGTGTGCTGGAGTCTGTGCCTGGTTGTTTAGTTTTGCTTTGTTTTACTTACAAGAGTATCTATCTTTACAGCCTTGCTACCTTTGCTTTACTCAGAGAGTGTTTATAATCGTTTGCGGCCTAGCATTCGCGACTGCCGCAATTCATAATCCTCGTGGAATAGGACGCAAGGCATATGCAGGCTGCTCATCTCTGTTTTCGATGGCCGCGGCATTCTTTGCAATGAAACAAATTTGGCTACAAAATTTACCGGAGGACTTAGTACCAAGCTGCGGTCCACCCGTCGAGTATATACTTAAGGAATTTTCTGTTTCAGAGACAATCCCAATGTTGTTAAGCGGTGATGGAAGCTGCGCAGATATCCAATGGCAGCTTTTCGGTTTAAGTATCCCAGCTTGGGTATTAATAAGTTCTATTGGTCTCCTGACGGCCTCCCTTTATCAAATGCTTCGAGAACAATAGCAGGGTTAAATAAAAAATATTTTGATCTGTATTAATATACCCAGAATAACATTGAATTCTGACGTACCAGCATTGTAACTAACATGATACCGTCAATTAATTAAACCCCTGTTGTAAGTTTTTGTATTTTGAGAGTAAGATTCACACTAAGTTGCAAGCCAGACAGCAATATAATATTCTCTGAGTAAATCTTCGGACAAAGGGCTACAAAATGGGCGTTAGAGCAGATCATAAGTCCATGTGGGAACGCTTAGAAGGTATCCTTGGCCATTGGATAAACCAACGTAAAGTGCTTTTATCACAGTACGGTGAGTTAGCCATCATAAAAACTTTTAATCCAGATAACANACTTCATGGTGCCTTAGTGCAAGAATTCTGCCAATCGATGGTAGATTACCTATCACTTGTCCACTTCGAAGTTTTCGAACAAGTTTCCCAAGAAAATATTTTTTCTCGAGCTGAATACAAGCAAGAAGCCATGGGTCTGATGCGCGGCATCCAAACAACAACGGACAACCTTCTTGATTTTAACGACAAGTACCTCGCCCTTGATGACCTTGAGACGCTGGCCTCTGATCTCTCCGCNCTAGGAGAAGAGTTAGCCCAACGTTTTGAGCTCGAAGATCAAGTTATTGGACTGATCCGCAAGTCAAAAGAAGTGCAAACATTGCTTATAAGCTAGGTTATATGCTTGCTCTTTTTTCATAGATCGNNTCAATGAAGTTCTCATCAACTTAGACTCTAAATCCATTACTTGCCCTGCTCAAATATCTGCTTTTAACAGCTCCACCTCAAACACCAAAGTCTCATTGGGGCCTATTGGTCCCTGACCCGCAGGGCCATAGGCTAAATCCGCCGGGATAAACAATTCCCATTTTGCCCCCTCACGCATTAGCTGAAGCGCTTCTGTCCAGCCGGGTATAACTTGGGTTACCCCAAACTGAGCTGGCACTCCACGTTTCAACGAACTATCAAATTCAGTGCCATCTAGGAGTCTTCCAACGTAATGCACTTCTACCGTACTTTTTGCGTTTGGTCTGACTCCTGCGCCGGATCTAATAACTCTGTACTGCAAACCACTGCCGGTGGTCATTACACCCGATTTATGTTTATTAGCACTTAAAAAATCGTTGCCTTCTNTCCTNTTACTTTCTGATTTTAACGCAGTAGATTTGTCCGCCAATTTTTGTTGAGCTTCCCGTTTTGCAGACATTTCTGCTTGAAAAATCCGCATTACGTCAGAAATTTGCGCCTCACTTAACCTAGGTTTTACACCATTAATTCCGTCATTGAACCCCCTCTGAAAAGCATTAGCATCAAATTCTATACCCATTGACTCGATATTTCTTGCACTGTCCATGCCATACAAGTAGCTGATTTTTTGTTTTTGATTCACAAGATCCTGAGCAACAGAGTCCTGCGTTGTCTGTGTATTAACTTGATCACATGCGCCAAGCAGGAGGAGTCCCCCGAAAGAAACAAGACTAAATTTATACATTTGTAGCTCCTATTACTCTAATAAATTTTTAACAAGAATGCTTTTAGGCTATAGAAATATTTCTGGCACAAAACTATAAGAATGCAAGTGTATGTCATTTACGTTCCAGTTTCGACTCACAAGAGTGTGTGAGTAATTGACGCAAAAAAAGAGGTTTTGAGCAATGCTTAGATCTGCCGAGAAAATAACAAATCCCATACGCCATGACCAAGTTCGCGCCCACGGTCTTCAAACTTTGTAGACGGACGATACTTTGGTTTAGACGAATATCCCCCCATCTCGTTGCCACAATTTTCAAATCCCTCGGAAAGATTCATAACATTCAGCATATGTTCGGCATAAGGCTTCCAATCAGTAGCCATATGAAAAATTCCACCCAAACGGAGCCTGCTCCGAACAAGCTCTACAAACTCCACTTGCACTAAGCGTCTTTTATGATGCTTTTTCTTATGCCAAGGATCAGGGAAATAGAGTTGTAAACGATCTATGCTTTCCAGGCCAATGCAACTCTCAAGAACATCTTTCGCATCAGAGAAATATATACGCAGGTTAGTTAAACCTGCAGATTGGGCACGATTTATCAATCTACCTACACCAGGGGCATAGACTTCGATACCAATAAAATGACTTTCGGGATTTTTTTGTGCCATTTCAAACAACGAATCACCCATACCAAATCCTATTTCGACAATAAGTGGGGCTAATTTACCAAACTCGAGTTCCGTATTTAAAAGTCCGGATCTCATATCCAAACCAAATTTCTCCCATCCCTNAGCAAACGCGCGACGCTGGCCCTTGGTAAAACGTGCTCTTCGTATCACATAACTACGAATAACCCTCGAACTGCACCCCTGATTCGGAACTAAAGCGATCATATTCTTTAAAATTCGAACGATGTTAGGCAGATTTTAACCACCACTTTTCCAAGGTATGAAGAAGATGAACCGGAGTGGNGCTACCTAGNCTGACATTTCTCTTTANTTTGATAATCAAACTATAGATTGAAAATATGTCTGGTATTTATTATTTAATAAACGACCTATCAAGGGCGAGGGAGTATATAGACGCGTCATAAACCCTACTTTATTTCTCCATTGACACCTTTAGACGTTGCATTGCATTTTTTTCTAACTGTCTAATTCGCTCTGCCGAAACGCCATACTGTGCAGCTAGATCATGTAACGTCGTTTTTACATCATCTAGCCATCGACGTTGCAATATGTCCCTACTTCTTTCATCAAGGCTGGAAACTGCTCTTGCGAGGCGCTCTTTGTTGTTAGATTGGCACTCACGATTCTCTACTATTGTCTCAGGGTCAGCCGAGGAATCTGATAAATAATATGCGGGGGCAACTACAGCCCCATCATCGTCGTCGTCTGACGTGATATCGAAAGCTGAATCACGGGCGCCAAGGCGCATCTCCATTTCCAGGACATCTTTTACTTCAACTCCTAAGTCCTTCGCCACTGCATTCGCTTCGCCTTGATTTAACCAGTGAAGGCTTTTCTTTGCACCCCGTAGATTGAAAAACAGTTTTCTCTGTGCCTTGGTCGTTGCTACTTTAACTATTCTCCAGTTACGTAAAATATACTCATGAATTTCTGCCTTAATCCAGTGCACAGCGAAGGAAATCATCCTAGCTCCCTTCTCAGGATTGAAGCGCCGAACAGCTTTCATCAAACCAACATTTCCCTCTTGGACTAAGTCTGCAAGGGGTAGTCCATACCCGCTGTATGAACGAGCAATGTGAACGACAAACCTCAGATGGGCCAAAACGAGTCGGCGAGCGGCATCAAGATCATCTTCGTAATAGAGCCGCTCTCCCAAGTGACGCTCCTCTTCTGCAGTAAGAATTGGAACAGAAGATGCGCCCTGAATATATGCATTAAGATTCGCGCCAGGAGTCATCCACTCCATTGACATAACCGAATTACTCATCAAAACTCCGTTAATAACACCACATTTACAAACAAGGGCTGAAATTATAATAGTAAAATAAAATAGGTTCAAATAACCTACGGACAAGATTTGATTAAGGTTCAATGCCCCTGAGATGACGTCGAACAGCTACCCACGCACCTAACAATCCCAACAATGCTCCTCCACCCAGAATACCCAGAAGGCTCCAGATACTCAAACCATGAAGTACAAATCGGCTCTCATAGAGGCTGGCTAATACTTCGATCGAGCTATTTAACCAGTTAACCGAACCCCAGAGGAGCAAAACTGATACAAGTCCCCCTGATAGGCCAAAGATAAGTCCCGTATATAAAAATGGGCGACGAACATAACCATCTGTTCCACCGACAAGACGAATTACTATGATTTCATCCGTTCGGCTTTGAATCGCCATTCGTATTGTGTTTGCTACCGCAAGCAGGACTCCGAGGCCGAGGGTAATGCTAAGAGCGGTAATTAATTTTTCTCCAATCTCCAGCATAGATCTCAAACGTTGAAGCCATTGCATATCAATTTGTACTTGATCAACCCCCGATAACTTTGAAATTTGATCGGCTATCTCTCCAGCCCGGTCCAATTTAACGCTATCAGGTTGCACTACAAAGACTGCCGGCAACGGACTTTCTGCTAAATAATCTAGAGCACTCCCAAATCCGGACAACGCCTGGAATTCTGTCAGCGCCTGTTCCGGCGAAATGTAAGAGATGCTCGATACACCGACCAGAGTCTGTAGCTGGATCTCAAGTGTCTCAATAGTTTTTTCTTCAACCCCGAATTCCAAAAATACGGTCAGCTGGGTGGATGCCTTCACGTTACCGCTCAATCGCTCAAGATTTTCCACAGCAAGAAAAAGGGCCCCAGGAAGCGCAAGCGCGATTGCTATCACAAGAACGGTCATAGCCGTTTGGAGTGGCTCCGATACCATATCCCGTAACGACTGAACCAAGGTCACTCGATGATTGGTAATTTCACCTCTCAACCGGTCCATAGCGGTCAATGCAGCGTTGCCTGTAGCCAAACGATTTTTTTTTGATTCCTTACTATTTTTCTTGCTCACGCTTACCACTATCCTCAGCTAAATTACCTCCATCAAGTCTCAAAATCCTTAGACGCATACGGTTAATTAAAGAAACATCATGTGTTGCAATCAAGACGGTAACTCCAACTGTCTGGAATCTGCGAAAAAGCGCCATTATTTCTGCTGAAAGTTGCGGATCTAAATTTCCAGTTGGTTCGTCTGCCAAAAGTATCTTTGGCTTGTGCACAATTGCCCTTGCAACCCCTACCCGTTGTTGCTCTCCACCAGAAAGTTCTGCAGGCTTAAATTGTTCTCGATCTAGTAACCCAACACTGTCAAGGGCAGCGCGCACTCTGCGAGCCATTTCATCCCTTGGGTAACCCGAGACCTGAAGCGGGAGAGCAACATTTTCATAAAGGGACCGATCCATGAGAAGACGGTGGTTCTGAAACACCACGCCGAGTTGACGTCGATAGGTAGGAATCTGTTGCCTACGAAGAAGATTGAGGTTCGTGCCATTAATCAAGATATTTCCGGACGTAGGCCGCTCCATCAACATCAGCAGCTTAAGCAAAGTACTCTTTCCCGCACCGGAACGTCCTGTCAAGAAGGCCATTTCACCGGCATCCATATGAAAGCTAATCTTTCGGAGAGCCTCGTATCCAGTATCATAGCGCTTTCCCAAGTTGTCGAATTCAATCATTGGCTCTTCTCGCTATCTTCAATGTTTAAAAGGGCATCGACAAACTCCAAAATAGAAAACTCATGTATGTCCTCTACCCCTTCTCCGACACCTATAAATCTTATTGGGATCCCGAATTGGTCTGCTAAGGCAAATATAATTCCGCCCTTTGCCGTGCCATCAAGTTTTGTCAAGATAATCCCAGTGACGTCGACTGCAGCACAAAATTTCCTTACTTGAGCGAGGGCATTTTGTCCAGTGGAAGCGTCTAAAACTAACAACACTTCATGGGGGGCTTGAGAGTCTAGTTTTTTAACTACTCGAGTTATTTTAGCAAGCTCATCCATCAAACTAGTTTTGTTATGAAGACGACCCGCTGTATCAGCAATCACGAGGTCAATTTCCTTAGCATGAGCCGAGTGTAGTGCATCAAAAATAACCGATGCGCTATCGGATCCTTTGTTATGAGCCAACACTGGGATGGCATATCGGTCACCCCAAGCTTGTAACTGCTCGATAGCAGCTGCTCTGAAGGTATCGCCTGCGGCGAGTAGAACCGAGATGCCCTCATCTTTGAATCGGACAGCTAACTTACCGATGGTGGTAGTTTTGCCGACACCATTTACTCCCACCACCAAAATAACGGCCGGGTTGTCTGAGCCAATCGCCAATATCGGTTTTTCACAGCCGGCCAGTAGGTCAACCAATATTGAACGTAATTCCCTCTTCAGCCTACCCTCGTCAGACAGCTCGGCAAGTGTCAGATTTACCTTTATCTTTTTGAGGATTTTTTGCGTAGTTTCTATACCCACATCAGCCTGAAGCAAGGATGTTTCAATATCGTCTAATAATTCTTGGTGATTCGCGTCTGCTCCCGACAACATAGCCCTAAAATTCTGCCCAGCGTTAAATAGCAGGTTTCGTAACTTATTCTCACCAACAGNTTTNATTTCGGGACGACGAAGGGGTGCCTTCTTTGATAGTAAACGATTGGCAAATGATCGCCGGGTTGTACTCGGCCGATTTGACGGTAGATCAATCACAATTATATTCTTTAATATATAAAATTGTGTGTATCCTATCATTATCCTGTGCTAATAGGGTAAGNGCTGATTATGTTGAAAAAAAAATGAAAAAAAATAACATTGAGAATAGAAGAGGTAAAAACAAAGTTAAGATTATAGCGGGTCGGTTGCGNGGTCGAATCATTGAATTTGAAAGTGGTCCAAATCTACGGCCAACCGGAAATCGATTACGGGAGCAGTTATTCAATTGGCTTAGCACCTTCATACAGGGAGCAGAATGTGCGGACCTTTTCGCTGGCAGTGGAGCACTATCGTTCGAAGCTCTATCCAGAGGTGCTTCGCACTGNCTCTCGATAGAAAAGAGTACAAACGCAGCAAATTGGTTGAGACATAATGCTCAAAAAATGCAGGAAAACAGGATAAAAATAGCCAATNCGGATAGCTGCTGCTTAGTAAAACAAAGACCGCCCTTTCCCTTTGACATTATATTCATTGACCCTCCTTTTTCAGCCAACTACATAGGCGATTTATGTATAGATTTAGAGGTTAACGGTTGGCTGAAACCCATTGGATTCATATATATTGAAGCCCCGATAAAACGTGTGTTTTTTCAAGGTCCGACTAACTGGGACTTATGGCGCCAAAATGTCTCTGGCAGGGTTGAGAGCCGATTATACAAGCGCATTGAGACCTGTAAATAAATTCAGTACCATTCGAGAATAGTAGCCTAAGGCGGGGGCTTTAATGAAGAAAATCGTATATCCGGGTACTTTCGATCCGATTACAAACGGACATGTTGACCTAGTTGAAAGGGCATCGAGCCTCTTTGACCACGTAATTGTCGCTATTGCCTCGAGTGAAAGGAAAAATCCTCTTTTTAGTTTAAAAGAACGAGAAGAACTCACAAAAGGAGCACTGTCTCATTTAACAAATATAGAAGTTCTCGGTTTCGATTACCTACTGGTTAATTTTGTCAAGGATATGCATGCAGAAGGTATTTTAAGAGGACTCAGAGCGGTCTCTGACTTTGAGTACGAATTCCAGTTAGCGAATATGAATCGGGCTCTTGCCCCCGAAGTTGAGAGTGTTTTTCTAACTCCTGCAGAAACATTTTCATATCTCTCTTCCTCTTTAGTTCGGGAGATAGCCTCTTTAAATGGGGATGTATCTAAATTTGTCCCAAAAAATGTGACGGACGCGCTGACGAAAAAGTTCATGGCGAAATGATGATTAAGTCTGGCACCGATTGCAAAAAACGGTGGAGCGCTGTCCCAGGCGCTTAAGTTTAAGGGGTGCCTTGCAGACCATGCAAGGGCTTCCGTGTCTGCCATATACTTTAAGCTGCTGCTTGAAATAACCTGGGTCACCGCCGCTGTCGACAAAATCACGTAAAGTAGTCCCACCTTGTTCTATGGCTGTTCTCAGTACAGCCTTTATATGCTGTGATAAGGCAATATATCGCTTCAGGCTGATTCTCCCTGCACTTCTGTCCGGACGTATGCCAGCTCTAAAAAGAGACTCCGCTGCGTAGATATTTCCGACGCCCACAACGATTTCAGATGACATTATAAAGTTCTTCACTGGTAACTTGCGAGTTCTGCCGAGTCTGTANAAGTGATTTCCGTCGAAGTGTGTTGATAACGGCTCAGGGCCCAGGTTGGCCAACTGATGATGATCATTGATTGTCCAACTCCAGCTGCCGAAACGTCTTGGATCATGGTATCTGACGCGTTTTCCAGTGTGTACAACCACCTCTATGTGGTCATGCTTCCGCCAAGCTTCATCGGTACTTATGAGCCGAAGGCTACCACTCATCCCTAAGTGGATCAGCAGAGATCCGTTTTTTAAGTTTAACCGCAGGTATTTTGCGCGTCGGCCCATACACAGAATGACCTGCCCAATAAGAAGATCTGGAAGGTTATCAACGACGGGCCATCGCAATGCCGGCTGACGCACTTTCACTTCGGTTATGGTGGTNCCCACCAGCCATGGTTTTAGACCTCGGAGCGTCGTTTCAACCTCCGGCAACTCTGGCATACGCANCTCGATGATTAAACATAAAATGGATTGGCAGTGCCGAAACTGATNAANCTTACATTATCGTAACNTCGCACATNGCNANTTTCAATTTTAGCNTCATAGTGGTAATTTCTCAAAATAACGGTAAACTATNTNATGAANAGTAACTAAATTAGCGAGAAAATATGGCCCTCGGTAGAAGACGGAGGACAGAAGAGGAGTCACAAATNGACATGACTCCNATGCTTGATGTNGTATTCATCATGCTCATCTTCTTTATTGTTACCGCATCGTTTGTGAACGAAATAGGGCTGCAAGTTGATCGACCCCCGACATCTGACCAGCCACCACCAGATGCTGATAATACAAACATTGTTTTCCGTATCTCAGAAAGTAATGAGATNCGATTCGAGGGTAGACGAATTGACATTAGAGCTGTCCGAGCAAATGTTGAACGCATGCATGCCGAGCGGCCAGAAGCGAAAGTGGTAGTAAGCGCTCACCCAAAAAGTAAGACGGAGCTTTTTGTCAAAATATCAGATCAGTCTCGAGAGGCTGGCGTTTTTGATGTGTCCCTGTCAACTGANGAATAANANNNNTGTNAAACNANTCTAATAGAANNNTTCTTCTATCTT
>PBJN01000028.1:0-1649 GCA_002720735.1 Porticoccaceae bacterium | reverse complement strand
ACTTATTTNTACTGCNTGTNAGCCTTTACTAACTTAGNAGAGCTAATACTGTNGCAGCCTGAACGTTTGCGTGGGANAACATGGAAGCAGCAGCGTGNTGTATNATCGATGTNCTTGCNAACTCNGCAGTTTCNCGGGCNTANTCCGTATCGAGTATCCTACTCCGAGCTGCNGCGGTATTTTGAGAAATATTCAAGAGATTATCTGCTGCAAAATCTAGCCTNTTCATAAAGGCTCCATAGGTTGCCCTCTGCGAAGCTACAGCAGTAATNGCCGCGTCAATCGCGGTGATNGTGGACGACTGAGTAGTCACCATTCCTGGNGAGCTACTGCCACTAGCTGAGGTATCGGTGGACANAGCGGTTGCTAGTGTTGTTGTATAAATACCGCTTGTGCCGCTGCTGATTTGGAAGTTTCCAAAGTTTACTGGTCCTATTGTCTGACTTGCGTTGGCACCGATCTGAAACGTTACGCTATTCGAGGTGTTATCNAGNANATTAGTTGAATTCCACTGCGTGTTGTCNGCTATNCGCTCAATCTCATCGGCAAGTGCGTGAAACTCCAGATTTAGGTTGGCNGTNTCAGCNGTTGTGTANGAGCCAGANGTTCCCTGNACAGTNAGCTCTCGCATGCGCTGNAGTATATTCTCTATCTCAATTACCGCGCCATCTGCAGTCTGAAGCATCGCGATGGCATCATTGGCATTTCGCACTGCCTGGGCTGTTCCACGAATCTGAGATGTCATTTTAGATGAGATAGCAAGCCCTGCCGCGTCATCTTTAGCCGAGTTGATTCGCTTTCCGGTTGAAAGGCGCTGCATAGATCGGCCCATATCCCGCTCGTTCATTGTCAAAGCGTTCGCAGCAATCATTGATGCCATATTCGTATTAATTACAGCCATAATGTCTCTCCCACTAGTTTCCAGGGTGTCAATGTCCACTTTTTATGTAAAGCTGAGAGCGAAGTCGAATCGCACCTACACTTGGTCATACAACTACGCATCTCCAATATAAAATTTTTCCTCATTCCGCTTCTCGACGAACACACTTTCATCATGTGTTCTTGACGAGACTGCCCGGTACCAACCTTTGCTGGTTGGCCACCGGGGCCATTTCCCTTTTCGGAGTTGTGCTTAGTTCAGAGCCGTTATCACCGTTGAAATCTGCACATTTGCCTGAGTCTCAATTGCCACAATGGGCTCGCGAATAATCGTCTGACTCACCAAATGTGCGACCTCTCCGGGTCGATATAATTTGCATTCGATACGACCCCGGCGAAAATCTCGCCGCTTTGATCTAAATTCGTCTCCCAACGCTACTCCTAAATCATTACCATTACTTCCTTTCATCCTTTTTAAAAACTTTTTACTACTTTCTATCACTGTCATACTGGTCTCCTTGTAGTGACCAATGCGCTTTATTTACAGAGAGCGCACGCTCCAACGCTTTTTCAAGCGCTTTTTACTGGCAACAATATTGTCGCCAAATCTTTTGGCTCCGCAAAACGACCTAACATGCTAGTTCACACCCGACGGGCCGGGGAACAACTGACATATGCCAACACAGCCTTGCGACCAAAAAAACTGACATTGCACAAACCTTTAAAAATTTACATTCATGTACCTATCTCTCTTCTATACCTTCAAGCAA
>PBJN01000027.1 GCA_002720735.1 Porticoccaceae bacterium | reverse complement strand
TGAGGGTTTGAGATATGCCGCCAAGATTTTTCCAAATAAGATTTTTGATACACAAATTGCAGCGAGCTTAGTAAACATAGGATATTCAATGAGTTATGCGGGACTTTTAGAATCTTTAACAGGTATAAAGTTGACTAAATCGGTCACTCGTTCAAATTGGTTGGCTAGGCCTCTTTCTGATGAGCAAATAAAATATGCAGAAGATGATGTTGCATATTTAGAGCGACTATATAAGATACTGTGCTCTAAAATAAGTACTTATGGGCGTTGGTCTTGGTTAGAGGACGAAATTAGCATAACGATCGAGAACGTTGAAGCGCGAGACAGTTTAGAGTTTTATTTTGAGCGCTTTAAAGGCAAACATCGTTTAGACTCAAGATCGTTGAGCGTGTTAAAGCGTCTCAGTTGTTGGCGGGAGAGGACGGCGAGAGCAATGAACACTCCGCGACAGCGAGTCATATCTGATGCAATACTGTATAAGCTTGCGGCTAATCTTCCAAAAAGTTACTCAGATTTATCTGCTATAAAAGAGCTACATCCAAGAGAAATTCGAGTTTTCGGTAACACCGTAATTTCCGAAATTCAAAAAAGTTTTAATGATCCGGAGGTTGTATTGATACCAAGCCTTTTAAATAACTCTGGTAATACTCTTGTGAAGAGCCTTCATCAGCATCTCACTGATTTTGGAGAATTACGAGAAATCCCGGTTGAAGTATTGGTATCAAAGAAAGAACTGGAAGTTATTGTAAGGAGTGCGTTGAGTGGAAATATAAGATGGCCACCCCGATTATTAAAGGGTTGGCGTGTAGATATCGTAAAGCCTATAATTTCTGGGTTTATCTCAAATATTTAATAACATTGTCTTTGGCTGAGGGGATTTGCTTAAATGGCTAGCAGTAGATATGAGGAGCGCTTTTGGCAAAAAAAATGTCTAGAGGAGATGACAGAAACTGAGTGGGAGCTACTATGCGATCGTTGCGGCAAGTGCTGTTTAGTAAAACTTGAAGATGCGCATACTGAGCAAATTTATTTTACGGATGTGGCTTGCACATTTATGGATCAGGCAACATGTCAGTGTTCTGATTATAATAATCGCAGTAAAGTTAAGGACTGCGTCAAACTAGATTCTGGGAATGTAATGGAGTTAAGCTGGTTGCCATCTAGTTGTTCATACAAGTTGGTTGCGAATGGGATGGACCTACCGAGTTGGCATCATCTCATCAGTGGTTCTGAGTATATTATTCATTCCAGTGGAGCCTCTATAAAGGGCAGAGTTATTTCTGAGCAGTGCGTTAAAGACCAAGATTTGGAAGATCATATTATTCGTTGGGTGGATTAGCAGTGTACTCAGCCGAAAATTATTTCTGGGGGTGGATTTCTTATTCATTCGGTGTGCTTTGTTTGCTATTCTGCGTATGGTATCTGATACGCGGGTTCAGGAGCTCAACTCTGCGACAAAGTATATTGCTCGTCGCTACTGTATTTTTTATGACTCCAGTCACTGCATATTACGATGACTTTCATTTGGCTCCCGCTTTTTTCGTAAGTTTATATGAAGGTTTATTGTTGGATTCAGGGTTTCAAAGAGGCTTTGCTCCAATTTTAGCGATGGTAATAATAACTTTAACTTTTTATGGCTCGGCAAGAGTTTTGTGGGGCAAAATGAAAAGACCACCTCCAGTCAGAGTGCGACCTGTATTTTCTTCAGATAAACGTCGTCGATCAAATATGTAAACTGCGGGATCTTTCTCAAAAGCTTTACTTCAGCGTCCGCTGTTGAAGTTGATTGACTTTTCGTTTATGAGCCCAGAAAATTTTATTATAATGCTGAATTAAAGCATGGAAACTAAAGAATATGAAATTCACCGGTACAGAAAACTATGTTGCTACAGAAGAACTTCAACTTGCGGTAAATGCCGCGGTTAGCCTTGAACGCCCTTTACTAATAAAGGGGGAGCCGGGAACTGGAAAGACAATGCTTGCGGAAGAGGTGTCAAAGGCTTTAGGGAAGAAAATGCTATCGTGGCACATAAAATCAACAACCAAAGCACAACAGGGACTATATGAGTATGATGCTGTTTCAAGGTTACGAGACTCACAGCTTGGAGACGAAAAGGTGCGTGATATTGCTAACTATATTGATAAAGGAAAGCTCTGGGAAGCGTTTATATCGCAAGAGCAAGTTGTTTTATTAATTGATGAAATAGACAAGGCAGACATAGAGTTCCCGAATGACCTACTTTTAGAGCTGGATAGAATGGAATTCTATGTTTATGAGACTGGGCAGACCATCCGGGCATTACAAAGGCCCATTGTGATTATTACCAGCAATAATGAAAAAGAATTGCCCGACGCTTTTTTGAGGCGATGTTTTTTTCATTTTATAAATTTTCCTGATAGATCCACAATGAAACGGATTGTCGACGTACATTTTCCAAATATAAAAAAGAAACTTGTCGATACGGCGCTAGAAATATTTTTTGACATAAGAAAAGTGCCTGGTCTGAAAAAGAAGCCCTCTACCTCAGAGCTTGTTGACTGGTTAAAACTCGTTATGTCTGACGATATTCCAGAGGATATTCTAACAAATCGAGATCCAACGAAAGCAATACCGCCACTTTATGGTGCTCTTTTGAAAAATGAACAAGACGTGCATCTATTAGAAAGATTAGCATTTATGACAAGGCGAGAGATGAGATGATTTAAATTATGCTTATCAATTTTTTCAATGTAGTAAAGCGCTCTGGGATACCAGTCTCAATTAAAGAGTATTTAGATCTGATTAATGCAATGGATAAAAATCTCTCGATGGGATCGACTGATGAATTTTACTTACTCGCAAGGCTTTGTATGGTGAAAGATGAACGATATTTTGACCGTTTTGATAAGGTATTTGGGGCTTACTTTAAGAATTTGCAAAATATAGATCAAATCTTAGAACTTATTATTCCCGAGGAATGGCTGAGAAAAAAATTTGAAAAACACTTTACAGACGAAGAGAAAGCGAAAATTGAGAGTCTTGGGGGGTTAGAAAAGCTTATAGATGAATTTAAAAGACGTTTAGAAGAGCAGTCAGAACGGCACCAAGGGGGTAACAAATGGATTGGGACTGGCGGGACCTCTCCNTTCGGACATGGAGGATATAATCCCGAGGGGATTCGTATTGGAGGACCCGGGGGATCAGGTAGTGCAGTTAAGGTTTGGGATGAGCGCCAATATCGAGATTTAGACGATTCTGTAGAGATTGGTACCAGAAATATTAAGATTGCACTNCGNAGGCTACGNAAATTTGCTCGTGAGGGAGCNGCTGACTTTTTGGACCTTGGCGACACCATTCGAAGTACTGCTCGAAACGCCGGATTGCTCGATTTGAAGATGGTCCCTGAACGACGTAATTCAGTCAAAGTTCTTATTTTTTTTGATATTGGTGGGTCAATGGATCCTTTTGTGACGCTCTGTGANGAACTGTTTTCCGCTGCAAAGACTGAATTCAAACATATGGAATATTATTATTTTCATAATTGTNTATATGATTATGTTTGGAAGGAAAATCGAAGGCGAAGAGATCAACAAATAAAAACTCATGATCTTTTGAACAAGTACACTTCTGATTATAAAGTAATCTTTGTAGGAGATGCATCCATGGCTCCTTATGAGATAAGCAGTCCTGGTGGCAGTGTTGAGTATCAAAATGAAGAGTCCGGGAAGGTATGGATGCAAAGAGTTGTAAGCTCATTTGATAAACTTATATGGATTAACCCTGTAGAGGAAAGCTATTGGAGCTATACTCCGTCAATATCTATGGTACGCGGAATAGTTGAAGATAGAATGTATCCTTTAACATTGGATGGACTTGAACGTGGGATGGAGGAGTTATCTCGTTGATTCCAGAAGCGGGTATGTTCGTGAATCACAACTCCTAAAATTGTTTTGCAAGGCAAGAGCAGTTTATGCTGTCATTTATTTAGATAAGATAAAGTACTGCTGTGAATCCAACTACCGTGAGAACTATAGTGTAGGGAAGTGCCATTATGACCATTCTCATATATGAGAGTTGTATCAATGGAGCTAGCGCCGATGTCAACAAAAATAAGAACGCAGCTTGCCCGTTTGGAGTTGCGACACTTGGAAGATTAGTTCCAGTGTTTATTGCGACGGTGAGCTTATCGAAATGTTCTCTGGTTATTCCTCCAGAATCAAGCACGGCTCTGACCTCGTTGATATAAACCGTAGCTACAAACACGTTATCACTTATCATAGATAAAATCCCATTTGCCAAGAAAAACATGCCTGGCTGGATACTCTCATCCATCGAAAGAACAACTGATATTACTGGTGAAAAAAGATGTTGCTCATGAATGACCGCGACGATCGCAAAAAATACGACTAGGAGCGCAGTAAATGGAAGTGCTTCCTCAAATGCATGGCCGATCTTATGCTCATCTATGACACCATTAAATGCTGTAAGGAGAACAATAATCATCAGTCCAATAAGCCCCACAGGAGCAATATGCAATGCCAGTGAAAATACTAGTATGACAGCAACTATGACTTGAACTATAAGTGCAGCTACATCTTTTTGGGTCCGGTTTGCTTGGTCCTGTTCGTTAAAGTTTTCCAGTACTAACCTAACTTCTTGTGGGAGTTGTGCGCCGTATCCCAAAATGCCGATTTTTTCAATTACCACGCATGTTACTAAACCGCAGACTAAAACAGGCATCGTTACTGGAGACATAACCCAGAAAAATGTCATAAAATCCCAACCAGCCTTCTCAGCAATCAAAAGGTTTTGTGGTTCACCCACCACCGTACACACACCGCCTAAGGCGGTGCCCACTGCACCATGCATTATTAAACTTCTCAAAAACGCGCTAAATAGATCTAACGTCTCTCGGTTTTTTGTGAGCACTTGTTCATCATCGGTGTGGTCATGGTCATAAGAATTAATACCTTTGCCACTGGCGACACGGTGATATACGCTGTAGAAGCCCACTGCGACGGAAATTAGAACTGCCGTGACTGTCAGGGCATCAAGGAATGCGGAGAGAAAGGCACCGGCAAAACTAAAAAGAAGTGACAGCAAAATTTTTGACCTGATTGTAAGTAAAATCTTCGTAAATACGAACAGCAACATATCCCTCATAAAGTATATTCCTGCTACCATAAACATCAGGAGCAGGATTACTTGGAAATTTGAGACGGCTTCTTTGTAAACGCTGTCGGGGGACGCTAGGCCGAGTGCTATCGCTTCAATTGCCAGAAGCCCACCTGGCTGGAGCGGGTAGCATTTTAATGCCATGGCAAGAGTAAATATAAACTCCCCTATCAAGAACCACCCTGTGACAAAAGGGCCCAAAAGGTAGAACGCAATGGGATTTATTAATAAAAAACCGATTACTGCTTTTTGATACCATTCAGGAGAGTCGCCTAAAAAATTATGAGCAAATGCAGATGAGAGAGAGGAGTTCATGTCTTTACCTTGAATATCTTGTATGTTTTGAGAGGAAATAACAAGTCAAACATTCTAGACTGTATC
Source organism: Porticoccaceae bacterium (assembly GCA_002720735.1). GTDB lineage: Bacteria > Pseudomonadota > Gammaproteobacteria > Pseudomonadales > Porticoccaceae > TMED48. The sequence continues at coordinate 17,145 of PBJN01000027.1, read as the reverse complement.
TATTGATGTCTAAATTTGCAAGGTACGAACAAACGTTTTTATTTTCGGAGCTTTATTTTGTTAAAAAAGCCAATAAATGACCGTTTTAAAATAACTTTATCAGAACGAAAGGGTGCTGAAAAAATAGTTATTGGCGTCGTCGATCGTTCTATTCTGGCTGGGAAGCATGGGTTTATTCTATCAGATGATGATCTTGGATTAGTAAAGAGTTTCTGTATTTCAACCATGTTTCTCGGTACTTGGGGAGACTTTGACTGTGAGGTTTGGGAGTTACAAAGGGATGTATGTTTTTTGGATGGTTACTCTACGATTAATTTAAGAACATTACTCATATCAATAGATGAGGTACAATTTTCGATAATTTGTCGGGCGGTTCAGCTTCTAGAGTGGAAAAAAAGCCACATATACTGTGGTGTGTGTGGTAATCCAACCGAAATTCAGGGTCATGAAAACACCTTGGCCTGTATCAGGTGTTCAAAACCTTATTATCCTCGAATTTCTCCATGTGTCATTGTTGTTGTGACCAAAGGCGATTATTGCCTGTTGGCTCGGCAACTTAACTGGGCCGATGGTCTTTTCAGTGCGGTTGCTGGTTTTATTGAGGTCGGTGAGAGTGCTGAGGATGCTATACACCGAGAGGTATTCGAAGAGGTTGGAATCCATGTTAGAAAGCCAGTATATATTGGCAGTCAGGCTTGGCCTTTTCCTGGTCAGTTGATGTTGGGTTTTATCGCAGAGGCGGCCTCAGAAATCATTACTGTGGACGGCAAAGAAATAAGTGAGGCACGATGGTGGCACTGTGATAACATGCCTCCCTCAGTTCCGCCTCCTTCAGTGCTATCGGGACTGTTAATCGAGAGATTTCTGACTAATGCNAAGGGCAAAGAAAACAGAAAAAATGGTGATATCATTTAAGCCGCATATGGGCTNAAAACAACAGGAGACAGCTTTGGAATTTTTGTACGATTATGGGTTATTTTTTGCCAAGTTAGCCACCTTTGTCGCAATGCTTTTNTTCCTGGTTGCATTGATTGCNTCACTCCGTCAAAAGAGAGAGGGATCCGNCAAGGGAGAGCTTATGGTCACTNGACTNAATGATCAGTATGACGACACCAGCCATTTAATGCATCTGGCGGTGCTAAATGATGCAGAGAAAAAGATAAAGGAAAAGAATCTACTGGATAAAAAAAAGCGTGAGAGGAAAAAAGAAAAAAAAGTAGCTAAAGGTCATATTTCTNCAGATTATGCTGCACGAAAACGCGTCTATGTGTTGAGCTTTGAGGGTAATATAAATGCATCTGCTGTCGCTAATCTTCGAGAGGAGATAACTGCAGTGCTCACAACTGCCACAAGTTCNGATGAGGTATTACTTCGCNTAGAAAGTTCNGGAGGAATGGTTCATAGCTATGGATTAGCTGCCAGTCAACTGGATCGACTACGTAAAAAAAATATTCCNATNACCGTTAGTGTGGACAAAGTTGCGGCCAGCGGGGGTTACATGATGGCGTGTGTAGGTGATTACATTATAGCAGCTCCGTTTGCTGTCTTGGGCTCGATTGGAGTAGTTGCTCAATTACCAAATTTTAATCGAGTATTAAAACACAATAAGATTGATTTTGAATTACTGACAGCTGGAGAATATAAACGTACNTTAACGCTGTTTGGAGAAAATACCGAAAAAGGGAGAGATAAATTTGTTAACGAGCTTGAAGAAACACATCAACTTTTCAAACAGTATGTTAGTGAGCGGCGAGAGAGGATTGACATTGACCAAATTGCCACTGGTGAAGTTTGGTATGGAAGTAGGGCCCTAGAGTTGGGGTTAGTCGACGATTTGAAAACGAGTGATGAGTATGTAGTTTCGTTAATAGAAAAAGCTGATGTTCTTGACGTCAAATATGTTCTCAATAAAACAATANTAGAGCGACTCGGTATNTCTGTGGAAAGCGCAATTGATTCTCTTTTTGTTAAATGGTGGCAGAGACTNACTGGCAATTCGCGTACCCTGCATTGAGTGAACANAGAACAACTCAGTCTCGCCGTAGTNTCTCATCTGTGGCGATNGGGGTCGGAAACTTGAACACAACAATATAACTCGAGAAGACGAAGGTCATGATCGCTACTGCTTGAATAAGGTGCGATGCCTCGGTTCCAATAAGGTTGTTATTAAATGCCATGTAGGCGATTAATAATGAAAATTCACTGTTTTGCCCCAATCTGAATCCAATGTCCCAAGCCAATGATGGAGATTCACTCTGTGAGCGTAAAAGGTAGAAATATGTCAGTGGCTTGATTGCGAGCACGATGCANGTGAAAAATATAACTGCTAAACCTATTTTNGGAATGAGGTTTATATTGAATCCGCTCCCCAGNGAGAAAAAAAACAAAATCAAAAAGAAGTCGCGTAAAGGCTTNAGGCTAAGAGCAATATGTTTTGAAAGGGGGCACGTGGCTATGGAGATGCCGGCGATAAATGCTCCAATTTCTCTCGATAAACCAACTTGTGCGGCAGCTTCAGAGGTTCCGAGACACCAGCCTATTGCGATTAGAAAAATATACTCGCCGATTTGCTCAAACCTTGTGAATATTGGTAGTAGTAAAAAGCGAACAATTGCAAATGCTCCAAAAATTAGGAGAGGCAAGGCCAAAAAGGTAAGCGTAAGCTCTCTTATACTTACGTTGCCTGACATTAATAGAAGCAACACTATAATCGCCAGAAAGTCTTGCATAAGCAACATTCCTACCATTAACTCTCCAGAATGCTTATGGTGAAGCACCGTGGTGGGTAGTAGTTTTATTCCAATGATCGTACTTGAAAAGATCATTGAGACTCCAATAATCAGGTTCTCTATTCGTGAGAAACCAAAAATATGTCCCAAAGAATATCCGGTAATGCCAAAAAGAATTGAGCTGATTATTGTCGATTGAGTAGCTTGGTGTAACACCTTAACAAGTGCTTTTGGCTGCATATCAAGACCCAAGAGAAATAAAAGGAAGATTATGCCGATTTCAGAAATTGAAGATATAGTCTCGATATCNGTTACCCATTGAAGTGAGTAAGGCCCGATTAAAACTCCAAGTGCTATGTACGCNATGATAAGGGGTTGGCGACTAAAAAGCGCAANGGTTGCAAGTATCGCGGCACCGCTGAAGATAAAAAAGAACAGTTGATTTAGACTTTCATGCATTAATACTTATTTCTCNAACTTAATTTCANTAANATATANNTTAACNGAGGTTCACTATAAAGAGCGGTCGAATATCTTTGATTCATAGTAACAGCCAAATCTTCATAAGACACTGATCTAAACGTGCTCGCTTTCAAGTACACTACATGGATTAGTTTTGGTCAAATCGGCGCGACACTAGTGATCTGGATTGCTAGTATACACAATGAGGTTANAAGAGAAAAAGTGNAATGGCAGAACATGAATCAAAATCCGGTAAGGAGAGGGATGCAGACGACAGCCGAGTCGACGCTATTGCAGCGGTNGCCGTGCTTATCATCGTCGTCAGTGCGTTTGTATATATACTGTCTACGCTTTAATATCCCATCACGAGTATACTAAGTCAGAAACTATACAATTAACAAAATGGAAATGAACATAGTTCAGGCGGGTTTGGATGGATACGTGGGAGTCGATNATGNCCCTTGATTCCGAAAAATTNGCGAAAAATGAAAGTTCTCGAGAACAGGTNCGACGGTACCTGAACGAAATCCCTATTAGGNCACAAAATCCAAAGTCTGATGATNAAGATATTTTAAGGCAACTTAGAGATTTGCTGAAAGATAAAAATGTAAGTCTTATTGCTCATTATTACACTAACCCTACTATTCAATCACTTGCTGAGGAAACTGGGGGCATTGTTTCTGACTCACTCGAGATGGCGCGTTTTGGTCAACGTGCAGAATCGCAAGTCCTCATTATTGCTGGAGTAGCTTTTATGGGTGAAACAGCCAAGATCATCTCCCCGAGTAAGCGAATTTTGATGCCCTCTGCTTATGCAACATGCTCTCTAGATATTGGTTGTCCGGCAAATCAATTCGAAGCATTTTGCGACGACAATCCCGATAGAACCGTAGTCGTTTATGCGAATACTTCCGCAGCTGTAAAAGCTCGAGCGGATTGGGTTGTAACCTCTAGGATTGCAGTAGAGGTGATCGACTTCTTGGATTCTCGAGGAGAGAAAATTCTGTGGGCGCCAGATAGATATCTTGGTAGCTATGTTCAGAGAGAAACGGGTGCAGATATGCTTCTNTGGGATGGGAGTTGCGTGGTTCATGAGGAATTCAAGGTCCAAGGAGTCTTGAATATGCTTAACATATATCCGGATGCTGCTATCCTTGTTCATCCAGAATCGCCAAAAGGAGTNATCGATTTAGCAGATTTTGTTGGGTCCACCTCACAGCTNATTNCAGCTGCTCAGNAAATGCCGAACCCTCAGCTCATAGTAGCTACTGACCGNGGAATCTTGTATAAAATGCAGCAAGCTGTGCCAGACAAGCAGCTCTTCATGGCTCCCACTGCAGGGAACGGAGCTACTTGTATTAGCTGCGGTGATTGTCCTTGGATGGCGATGAATACAATGGAGGGTCTGCTACATTGCCTTACTTCTGAAAAAAATGAGGTATACGTAGACCCACTTATTGCTGACAAGGCAATGGTNGCCATTAACAGAATGTTAGAGTTTAAAAAGTGACANGCNATCCCCTCCCATCTNNCAAAAGGCAACTATTCACAGGCTTGAGACTCTTCTCTCNATTACCACCAGATCTTTTAGTCGTTGCTGAATAATCGCGTTTTGCTTAAAATCTTCTTTCAGGAGTTTCGCTGCACTCGAGAGCTGATGTTTCGCTCTTTCAAAAGCGCCCACCAGTATNAAGTACTCCGCNCGGGCTAGGTGTACCCCTGAGATATCACCNGCTAAGCCGCTAACTTCGGCAAGCTGATACCATAAATTTGGATCATAGGGACGCTCTCGGGATAAATCTTTCAAGAGTTTGATAGCCTTTTCATAGCGGTTCTCTTTCCATAGCACCATTGAATGAAGAAATCTTAGAGGAAAGCTTGTTGGACGAGTTTTTAATAACTCCTTAATCTTTTGTTTGGCNTTGTGGAGATGCTGAGCGGCGATGTCTAGCTCAATGCTAGTGTATTTAAAAATGAACTGATCAGNGTCTTTAGTGATGAGTTCATTAATNATTTTCCTCGCCTCTAAATAATCCCCATTTTGGATCAAAGACAAGGTGAGACCATATTTTATTGGATCCGGATTAAAATACGTGTTNTTAAGCTGATAGCGGAAATGTTTAATCTTTTCNATGGGACTATCGGTATTTTGTGCCATTGTTCTGACACGAATAAAACTATAGGTCTCACTNAATGGATAATACTTTTTTGGGAGCCGCAGCATACGATTTTTAGCATCGGATATACGTTTTTCAGTAATCGGGTGAGTGAGTANGAATTCTGGTGGCTGATTCCCTGTGTGCCTTTTNGCCGCAAGCATCTGTTCAAACATCTGGCCCACCGCCCCCGGGTCCCTGCCAGAATTTCGGATAGTCTGAAAGCCGATTCTGTCTGCCTCCTTCTCATTGCTGCGACTGTACCTTAACCGATTCTCGAGGGAAGCGGCCTGTGATGCGGAGATTAATGCNGTCCCTGCATCCGTATTACCTGTTGCNGCAATGACTAAACCAGCGAGTAAGCCACCCATACCCAGGGAGGTATTTTTTCGCCTTTCTTCGATGCCTCTCGCAAAGTGTCTCTGGCTTAAATGCGCAAGCTCATGCGCGAAAACAGAAGCNAGTTGATCCTCAGACTTTGCATAATTAAAAATTCCGATATGCATCCCGATTATNCCGCCTGGGACAGCGAAAGCATTCATGGTTTGATTGTCAATTATAATAAGTTCTAATTTTGTNTCTTTTAGTTCACTATAAGTCGCAAGATTTAGAAGTAANTTTTCAAGATACTCTGTTACAAGGGGATCGTTATACTCGGGAACTCTGGAGCGGAAGGCCTTCAGCCAGCTTCGCCCAATAAGGTATTCTTGCTGGGGGGAAACGATTGAGGAGCTAGTGTCCCCCAATACAGGAAGGTTGATCTCTGAACTCACACTTTGGACTGCGTGAAGGATGGTGCAGCACACGTAGAGGGCTAGTCTCCAGAAAAATCTTTTTTTAGAAGAGTTCATGTGCTTGTATCACTGTTGTATTTTGCACTTGTATCCATAATCTTATACATTTCTCCTGCTGGACTTTTTTTAACACGAAAAATTGCAAACTTGTCCCAACTTTTGGGTATATTAGATGGCAGGAGAATAGTGCTTTATTCAAACGTGAGCAAATTTTGATGATTAAAGAGACGGTATCAAATTGGCTTAATAAATACTTCGGCACCAGTGAGGCGGTCCTGCTGAGTATTATTCTTGTGGCCTCGGTGCTTATTTTTATGACTTTCGGTAGTGTGCTCGGTCCATTGCTGGTGTCGATAATAATTGCTTTTCTTCTACAAGGAATGGTGAACAAAATATGCAGTTTTGGCGTCTCACGAATTGTGGCTATGAGTTTGTCTTACATAATATTCATCGTAGGCATGTTCTCACTGATTATTGGATTCATTCCCCTGGTCGGACGACAAATGAAAGTGCTGGTTGGCGAAACTCCCGTCATTTTGGCCAACATACAGGATATTGTCGCGAGCGTTCCTGAAAAATATGCAGACTACGTCACTGCAGATCAGTTTAACGCTATTGGCTTGCGTGTCACGGAAGAATTAGGTGAAATCGCCGAGCAACTTTTCAGTTTATCCATAAGTAGTTTTCCTGGGCTCCTTTCCATTGTTATTTATTTAATTCTGGTTCCTTTACTAGTCTTTTTTATGCTGAAGGATAAAGACTTGCTTGTGTCATTTGTTTCAGAGCTCTTGCCCTCCAAACGCCCGGTGTTGAATTCAATTTGGTTTGAAATGGAATCACAATGTTCAAATTATATCCGTGGAAAGTTTATTGAAATAATACTCGTTGGTTTCACTTCATTAATAGCCTTCGTATATTTAGATCTTAAATATGCTGCGTTACTTGCGATGCTTGTTGGTCTATCTGTGCTCGTACCATATATAGGAGCTACCTTGGTTACGATACCGGTGCTTATAGTGGGGTATGCGCAGTGGGGTTGGGGCTCCGAATTTATCTGGCTGCTCTGTATGTATTTGGTCATTCAATTCCTGGATGGAAATCTATTAGTCCCCCTTCTATTTTCTGAGGTTGTTAACTTGCATCCGGTTGCCATAATATCTGCCGTTTTGATTTTTGGAGGTATTTGGGGGTTTTGGGGGGTTTTTTTTGCAATACCTTTAGCGACTCTGGTTAATGCAGTTTACAAGGCTTGGCCTATATCAGAATCAAATATAGTTATCGAAGATTAAACCACCCATTTTATTAGAGTCGTGCCACGGGTGTTCGATATTGTTTGTAGAAAGCTGGGTGGAAACTGCTCAAAAATGTGTAAATATTCTGCAACTAAAGATTTTATTTTTAACGAATTGTTTTNTATCGACTTTCTAGCTATTGAAACGGCAATAGTGATCGAAGTACAATTAACTCTCNAGGAGTGACCTGCTCTGCTGTAGTTTCAGTACACAATTCATATTGCAAGTTTATAAAAAATATCGAACTAGGCCACAAAGAATCGCCTCTGGAGTGCGGAACCTCATGCCCGAAGACTTTGATCCATTAGAAACACAGGAGTGGCTTGACGCGTTCGATTCAGTAAATCGTTTTTCCGGGAGTGAAAGGGCAGCGTTTATCTTGGAAAAACTCCGCGCTCATGCTCAAACACAATCTGTTCCAGTACCGAGTGCCTCCACTACTAATTTCTGCAATACTATTTCTCCTAAAGATGAAAAACCATTGCCTGGCGACCTTTTCATGGAGCGAAAAATTCGCTCTCTGATTCGCTGGAATGCTTTGGCTATGGTTATGCGTGCAAATGAGAGATCTCCGGGTATAGGTGGGCATATTGCGAGTTTCGCCTCTGCTGCCACGCTNTATGAAATCGGCTTCAACCACTTTTTTCGTGCGTCAACTGAGGAGCAGTTGGGAGATCTTATTTTTTATCAGGGGCACAGCGCTCCCGGAATTTATGCTCGTTCATTCCTTGAAAAGAGAATATCAGCGGAGCAACTAGATAATTTCCGACGAGAAGTCGACGGTGATGGCCTTTCTTCCTACCCACATCCCTGGCTCATGCCGAATTATTGGCAGTTTCCTACTGTGTCAATGGGTCTTGGACCAATTCAGGCTATTTATCAGGCGCACGTGATGAGATACCTGTCCGCGCGGGGGCTTCTGCCTCGAAAAGATAGAAAAGTTTGGGCCTTTTTGGGTGATGGAGAATGTGATGAGCCAGAGACTCTGGGCGCAATATCACTTGCGGGTCGTGAACAATTAGAAAATCTGATCTTTGTGGTAAATTGTAATCTGCAAAGATTAGACGGTCCTGTTCGAGGTAATGGAAAGATTATCCAAGAATTGGAGGGAGTNTTTCGGGGGGCGGGGTGGAACGTAATTAAAGTGGTTTGGGGTCGACATTGGGATGTGCTTTTAGACAGAGATAAGAGTGGGCTACTATTGCAGCGGATGAATGAGGTTTATGACGGAGAACTACAAAATTACAAGTTTAATGGCGGTGCCTATACCAGAGAGCATTTCTTCGGAAAATATCCAGAACTTTTAGAGCTGGTCGCTGATATGACTGATGACCAAATCATGGGATTAAATAGAGGAGGACATGACCCTTACAAAGTTTTCGCGGCTTATCATGCGGCCTCTCAATTCAGAGGAAAACCCTCGGTGATATTGGCCCACACAGTCAAAGGTTATGGATTGGGTGGAGCTGGTGAGGCTGCTAATGATACTCATTCGGTTAAAAAATTAGATATAAAAGCGCTAAAGTCCTTTAGAGATCGTTTTGGTCTTCCAATTAGTGATGACGCACTAAATAGCGTNCCTTATTATCGCCCTCCTGATGACAGTCCAGAGATGATTTACATGAAACAGCAGCGCAGAAAATTGGGCGGCACAATACCCANTCGGCTTGCAAAATTTCCNGCGATGGATGTTCCTGANCTCGATACTTTTAAGAAGCAGATAGAAAGTAGCGGCGAAAGGGCTATTTCAACAACTATGGCGTTTGTAAGGGTGTTATCTGCTCTAGTCAAAGATGCAAACATAGGAAAATTTGTGGTACCTATAGTTCCTGATGAGGCGAGAACTTTTGGGATGGAGGGAATGTTCCGTCAGCTAGGAATATACAGCTCAGCAGGTCAAAAGTATACGCCACATGATCGTGAACAAATCATGTATTACAAGGAAGATAAAAAGGGTGTAATTCTTGAAGAGGGCATAAATGAAGCTGGAGCCATGTCGGCGTGGTTGGCACTTTCGACTTCCTATAGTACAAATTCACTACCAATGATTCCCTTTTATATATTTTATTCGATGTTTGGTTTTCAACGAATTGGTGATTTAGCGTGGGCATCTGGAGATAGTCAAGCTAGAGGGTTTNTAATTGGTGCAACTGCGGGGCGAACAACATTAAACGGAGAAGGATTACAACATCAGGATGGGCATAGCCATATTTTGGCGAATACGTTACCCAACTGCAGAAGCTACGACGCAACATACAGCTATGAACTTGCGGTGATAATACAGAATGGTTTGGAGACAATGTTTCAACGGCGTGAAAATTGTTTTTATTATATAACCACAATGAATGAAAACTATCACCAGCCCGCGATGCCAGTCGATGTCAGAGATGGGATTATCAAGGGAATGTACCGAGTAAAAAGATCGACTGAAGCAGATTTAAAGGTTCAACTTATGGGCTCTGGCACGATATTGAATGAGGTTCTTCATGCTCAAAAGATACTATCACAAAATTACAATGTAAATTCTGANATATGGAGTTTAACGAGTATAAACCAATTGGTGCGTGAGGGTCAGAGTGTGCGGAGATGGAATTTGCTACATCCCACTAGTGAACCCAAGGTTTCTTTCGTTGAGCAGGCGCTTCATGATAGTNATGGCCCGGTAGTTATTGCTACAGATTATATGAAAAATTATGGGGAACAGTTGAGAGCCTTCATTCATTCGCCACTCTATGTATTAGGAACTGATGGCTTCGGTCGTAGCGACAGCAGNGAGTCACTCAGATACTTTTTTGAAGTGGATAGAAATTTTATCGTGGTTACTGCATTGAAAGCGCTTTCAGACCAAGGTAAGTTGGATGCGGATGTTGTTTCAGAGGCAATTACTTCGCTGGGAATAGATCCAGAAAAATGTAATCCACTCGCTATTTAAACTAGCTTCAATTGTCAGTTTACTTTGCTATATTGAACAATTTAATTAAGTGTTTGCGAAATTTGAGGTGGTGTCGTGACGATCGAAGTTATCGTAGTTCCCGATCTTGGTGGTGTTGATAGCGTTGAGGTGATCGAGCTAGCTATTTCTCCAGGGGCACGGGTGGAGCTGGACGAGTCTGTATTAGTATTGGAATCTGATAAGGCCAGTATGGATGTTCCATCAACTGCGGAGGGAGTTTTATCCCGCTATCTNGTCAAGGAGGGCGACAGTGTGACGGTTGGCACCCCAATTGCCGAGATTGAGGTTGACAGCCTTGGGGATCCCTCCGACTCTAAAGGAACGATCATTATGAGTGATGTTGAATCGAACGCTAAAACCGTTTGTCAAAATCACCAAAATGACGTCAAAACAGATTCGAATAGCCGTGACGTTTCTGATGAGGTTATTATTGCTTCGGTTCCAGACACAGGAAGCTCTGAGGCCCTAGAGGTGGTAGAGGTATCGGTTTCTGTCGGAGACAAAGTCTGTGAAGGAGATACTCTGGTCACATTAGAGTCTGACAAGGCATCTATAGAGGTACCTGCCAGCGTTTCGGGCACTATCATTGAGCTACTCGCGTTTGAGTCGGACAAGCTGAGCACAGGAGATCCTGTAGTGCGTCTAAAGTTAAATAAAGTGGACGCGGTGTTAGATGAAGATCACGGCGCAGTTAATTTAGTTGAGCCATTATTTAACGCCCCAAATGACCCGATGCCTAACTTTGGCACTGATGAAAATGTTACTGTTGCAAAAAGAGCTCAGCCCGCAGCTTCGGCCTTGGCTAGTGCGATAGATTATAGCTCTAGCGATGTCTATGCTGGGCCATCTATCCGACTTGCGGCACGAGAGCTCGGGGTAGATTTGACACATGTTGCTGGTTCGGGACCNAGGGGACGTATTACACGAGAGGACCTAAACAGTTTCGTGGCTCAAAATATTTGTGCTCCGCGGGTTCCATCCTCCTTCAGTGATAATGTGACTCCACAACCAGAGGTAGATTTCGAGTCATTTGGGCCCGTAGANCGGGTCGGATTAAGTAAGGTAGAGATACTCACTGCTCGCAATATGCAGCACAGCTGGTCAACTATCCCGCACGTTACCCATTTTGATGATGCTGACATAACTGAGCTCGAGTCATTTCGGAAATCGCTCAGTGATGAGGCAAAAGCTAAGAGCACTAAGCTCACGCCTCTTGCTTTTATATTAAAGTCTGTGGCAACTGCTTTGCGAGTTAATTCCAAATTTAATCGATCTCTGGAATTAAAATCCAACGAATACCTTCAAAGAAAGTACATTAACATTGGCATAGCGGTCGATACACAACGAGGATTGGTTGTGCCCGTGGTAAAAGATGTTGATAAAAAAGGTATTTGGGAGCTTGCTGAAGAAGTCCACAAGGTTGCAGAAAAAGCCCGGCAAGGGAAACTATCTGTTGTCGACATTCAGGGAGGTTGCTTTACAATTTCAAGTTTGGGAACACTAGGGGGTAATTATTTTACACCGATAGTAAATTTACCCGAGGTGGCGATTCTTGGAGTTTCAAAAGCTGCCATAAAGCCTTGCTGGAGCGGAAATGAATTCCAACCGAGACTTCTCTTACCGTTATCTCTGTCCTATGATCACAGAATTGTGAATGGGGCAGACGCCGGAAGATTTATGGGTGACATCAGGAGTCTTTTANCTGACATTCGCCAGCTGGCCATGTTTTAATATTATTAAAAGGTANTGAGCGGAGGACAAGTGCGTTACTTACACACTATGGTTAGGGTTGAAAACATCGAGCGAGCACTAGCCTTTTACTGTGACGCTCTTGGGATGATAGAGTACTCTCGCAGTGATTACCCATCGGGGCGTTTCACTTTAATTTTTCTGGCGGCTGCTAGAGATNTTAAAAGTGCTACGGCGTCACGCGCACCTCTTCTAGAGTTGACTCATAATTGGGATCCGGANAGTTTTGACGGGGGGCGNAACTTTGGGCACCTGGCATTTGAGGTTGATGATATTTACTCTAGCTGTGAACGTTTGATAAACCATGGAGTTACGATCAACCGGCCACCCCGCGATGGTAGAATGGCGTTTGTAAGATCTCCCGAAAATATCTCTATTGAGCTNTTACAACGCGGTGNTGCTCTTCCAGCCACTGAGCCTTGGACGTCGATGGCGAATGAGGGAATTTGGTGACCCTACTTTGTCTTGTACGGAAGCAACTGCCTTGCCCGTTCCATGTGTTCAACAATGTAAGCTTCCTCTTGCTCAAGAAAGCTACCAATGGCAACTCGAAACTTCGGATGTCTGATCCAATGGAGCGAGGTTGTCTCTACCGGTTCAAATCCTCTTATAAGTTTGTGTTCACCTTGGGCCCCTGCGTCAAACCGAAGTAATTTATTGGTGATTACGAACTCAATACCCGCATAATAGCAAAGCTCGAAATGCAAATGATCATATTCGCTTATGCTTCCCCAATATCTGCCGTATAGGCATTCACTATCGTAAAAATAAAGAGCACATGCTATAGGTTCCTCATGTTGCATTGCCACTGCCATCATGAGCTGGTCAGACATTAAACTGCTGACTAAACTAAAAAACTCCTTGGTTAAATAACCCCTGGTGCCATTACGTTTGGCGTAAGTTCTTTCATATAAACGATAAAAGAGATCCCAAATTGATGTATCTATTTTTTTTCCTGTAAGGATAGAAACGGTAATTTCTTGGCGTGAAATACTTTCTCTCTCTTTTTTAATCATTTTCCGCTTTCTTGAGGTAAGGCTATTTAAGAAATCATCAAAATCAATATAACCTCGGTTGTACCAATGATACTGAATACCCTTACGGGTAAGGAGATCAGGACTTTTAAAAGAGTTGATAACATTAGCATTGCCGAATAGAAGGTGCCAACTCGAAGAGTGCAGATTAGCAGCGATTTCAGTAATTTTACTTACTAGTTCGACATAATCTATTCTCGTTAATTCATCTGAACCCACAATTCTTGGACCCATAGATGGCGTGAATGGAATAGCCGTAACGAGTTTTGGATAATATTCGAGGCCATTTCGGTGATAAGCGTTCGCCCAGACATGATCAAAGACGTACTCTCCCATAGAATGAGTCTTGAGGTATAACGGAAGGAAAGCTCCAGCGTTCCCTTGATTAATTTTGATATGAAGTGGCTCCCAACCAGTTTCTGCGCAAGCACTGTTACTTTCGCTGAGAGCATCGATGAATACCTTTTTGATAAATGGGTTAGTAAGGTTTTCAGATAAATTTAATGTCTTTTTAAGGGTCATATATTATCTTGGCGCAATTACAGTTTTTGAGTAACACTTAAAAGTTAAGTTCCCTAAAGCTTACGCAGAAGGGCACCAGGAAAGCCAATGTTAATTGACTCTCTAACAAAAATTTCACTCCCGCTATTTGGAAAAAAATCTATTTATGATGAAAATAGGTCGTATTCTAGGTATAAAGTACTTTGGTAAGATACCATTGAGCAGTGGCATTGTGTTTTCATCAATTTTTTGGAGCAATAATATCAATGATAGTTGAACCTCGAGTGCGCGGTTTTTTGTGTGTTACTAGCCACCCAGACGGCTGCGCGAGAAATGTGCAGGAACAAATAGCTTACATAAAATCCAAACCGGAAATTGATGGTCCTAAACGTGTGCTGATTATCGGCGCCTCTGCTGGTTATGGGTTGGCCGCTCGTATTTTTTCAGCGTTTGGAGCAAGCGCCGCCACAATCGGTGTTTTTTTTGAGAAAGCCGGCACTGATAAAAAAACCGCATCTGCCGGTTGGTACAACTCAGCAGAATTTCATCGTCAGGCCACAATCTCGGGTGTTTACGCAAAAAGTATAAACGGTGATGCATTTTCTAAAGTCATCAAAGAGCGTACTATTGAGGTAATCAAGTCTGATTTAGGGCAAGTTGATCTTGTTGTCTATAGTCTAGCGGCCCCTCGCCGCGAGCATCCGGTTACTGGACTTATTCACCAGTCTGTGTTAAAGCCGATTGGAAAAGACATATGCATGTTAGGGCTTGATGTGCAAAAAGGAAGACTGCAAAAATCTCAAATTTTAGCCGCTAATGACAAAGAAATCAGTGATACGGTTTCCGTAATGGGTGGAGAGGACTGGATGCTTTGGATGCAAGCTCTCCAAGAGGCTAATGTGTTAGCAACTGGAATCAAAACCACTGCTTTCACTTATATTGGAGAAAAAATAACGTGGGACATATACTGGCATGGAACTATCGGTGTGGCAAAAAGAGATCTCGATCTCAAAGCACTTGCCATAAGAAAAAGATTACAAGCTATCGGGGGAGACGCAAGAGTGTCAGTATTAAAAGCTGTTGTCACGCAAGCAAGTGCTGCTATTCCCATAATGCCCCTATACTTATCGATTTTATTCCGTGAAATGAAGCGTAATGGAACGCATGAGGGTTGCATTGAACAGATTTATCGATTGTTTAAAGAGTGTCTATATAAAGATTCACCAAGAATCGACAATTCGGGGCGGCTTCGAGTAGATAACTTAGAAATGCAGCCTCAAATACAAAATGCGGTATCTCGGTCTTGGAGCATAGCCAAAGATGAAAACTTAGACGATTTGGCGGATTTGCCGGGCTACAGAGACGAATTCTTAAAGATATTTGGGTTCAATTTCAGGGGAGTAGATTATAATAGAAGCGTTGAAATTCAGGTTCCGATAGAAAAATTAATTTAGTATTTATCCTCACATTGTAATGAGAACTTCTAGTATAGTAGATAATCCTTGACATGAAACTGCAAGCTGAGTCCTTCCCTTGGCATCTCGCACGTCCACGGCACTGGATTCTTTGGATCATGCTCTCGATTTGGTGGATTGTCACCCAATTACCGTACCCAATTTTGATGTGCCTCGGAAATCTTCTTGGTGCTGTAGCGTTTCGGTTTGATAGCAATCGTAAAAGAATTGCAAAGCGCAATATAGATCTTTGCTTTCCTTCTTGGGATGATCTGCGAAAAAAAAAGTTATTACGAGATAATTTCGTCAGTATGGGAAAGGCAGTGTTTGAGATTGGTATTGCATGGTGGTGGTCAGAAAAACGATTTGCGAGACTAATAAAATTCGAGGGAACACATCATCTGAATCGAGACGACGGTAAGGGAACAGTTCTCTTAGGCATACATTATACAACACTTGAGATCGGCGCTGTTGCGGCTACATCCATATGTAACAAGCTTGATGGTATGTACCGTGCACACAGTAATCCTGTATTTGACTATATTCAGGCCAAGGGGCGCATTAGTAAAGCAAACAAAACTACCCGACTATTTGAGCGTCGTGATGTTCGGGCCTGCCTGCGAGGATTAAAAAGCGGGCGGGCATTATGGTTTGGTCCGGACCAAGATTATGGTCTCGGTAGTGGACTATTTGCTCCGTTTTTTAACATCCCAGCGGCAACAGTCGATACAACTGCAAGATTCTCTAGAGGTGGCAATGCTAGGGTAGTTCCATTTTCACACGTGCGCATGCCAAACAGCAGTGGATACAAAGTAATTTTTTATCCCCCAATAGAAAATTTTCCCATCGGTGATGATTTAAAGGACGCCGAGTTGATTAATGGTATTATTGAAAAGCTTATTCTTATCAAACCGGAGCAATACCTTTGGGTGCACCGTAGGTTTAAAAATCGACCAGAGGGAGAGTCAAATCTCTATTTTTAATGTGTTTAAGTTCACGTGGTTTTATAATAAAGCGTGTCCTTTAATGTGTAAGGTATAAGAAGTACGACTAAAATTGCAAAGTAATTTTCGGAGTCTGAGATGATAAGAGGTAGTATCGTTGCGTTAGTCACGCCATTTTGTGGGCAGTCCTGTAAAGTTGATTGGGAGGCCCTGAAAAATTTAGTTGATTGGCACATTTCGGAGGGAACAAACGCGATCGTAGCGGTCGGCACAACAGGGGAGTCCTCGACTTTAAATGTGGCAGAACATCAGAAAATAATTCAATTTGTTGTTTCTGCCTCGGATGGGCGGATCCCGATTATTGCTGGCACGGGAGCTAATTCTACTAACGAAGCTTTAGAGCTTACAGCTTCGGCAAAGGATGCTGGTGCAGACGCATGCTTGCTCGTGACTCCTTATTACAATAAACCAACGCAGGAGGGATTACACCAACACTTTAAGATAATAGCAGAAAGCATTGATATTAAACAAATTTTATACAATGTTCCCAGTAGGACAGCGTGTAATATAGATGTAGACACAGTGCTGCGTTTAGCTAGTTTAAGCCGTGTAGTGGGGATTAAAGAAGCAAGTGGAGATTTGGAAAGGGCAGCAAATATAATAGCAAATAGGCCTCGAGATTTCGCCATATATTCAGGCGATGATCCTACTGCTAGAAAGCTAATGTTGCTTGGCGGTGACGGTAATATATCGGTTACGGCAAATATAGTGCCGAATTCTATGGCATTGATGTGTGATTTTGCGCTTGCTAGAGATGAGGACAGAGCGTATGAAATTGATTCCTCAATGAGAGAGTTGCATGATGCGCTATTTGTTGAGTCGAATCCTATTCCTGTAAAATGGGCTTTATCAGAAATGGGAATGATTGAAAATACGCTCCGTCTGCCTCTGACGCCTCTTTCCGATGGATTTCATGAGCGTGTTCAATTGGCTATGCTACGGGCCAAGATTAAGCAAAAAATATTAACTTAAAAAAAATTTAGAGGTCATTTGTTAGAATGCAAAAAAAAATTAGTA
>PBJN01000026.1 GCA_002720735.1 Porticoccaceae bacterium | reverse complement strand
AATAGTTTCCAATCGAGTGGTTCGCCGATTTCGCTATAAATTGGCTTTCCAAATCTTTTGGTAACTTCATTCATAAGAGCTGCAGAACGCAGCGCGGCAGACCAGTGCGAGGTGATATGAAAAATACGGCTATTTTGACCTCTAAAGTAAACTGGAACGACCGTCGCTTCAGCCTCTCTGATCATTTTTGCGGCGAATGTTGTCCAGGGGGATTCTGCGATTTGGCCAAACCCCCAGTGTGTGGCAGTCGAGACGTGGCCTGATGGAAATACTATTAAAGGTATTTCGTCTCTCAAGGCTTGCTGTGCTATCTGCTTGGAACGAATGTTGTTTTTTACGGCATCTCTATTCTCATTGAAGTCTACAGGGAGAAAGTATTCCGCTAAATCTTTATCTTGACACATAATGGAGTTTATTAGAATGCGAAAATTTCCTCTAAGACGAACTGCCAAGTCACATAATGCGAGTCCATCGATTACACCAAATGGATGATTAGCAACAAAGACGATGGGACCACGTGTTGGTAAATTAGAGAGTTTTTGCCTGTCATATAGATGATCAATTTGGGCGATTTTGAATGCTTCTTCTATAAATCCCTCAATAGTAAATGGACGTTCTTTAATCTTTGAGTATAAAGACTCGATTTTCAGCCGGCCAAAAAACCTTTCAGCAGCTTCTAAAGAGTAGCGTTTATACCACGGCTGCCCTGGCCTAACNAACGATAGAAGGGGGNAGTCTTTAACATANTCCATAACACCTATNTCTGTTTTGGACTTGGAAACCTGCAGGTTATTTTTCACGTTTCATGGANATCTTTTTTTGACAAAACTTAATATTATCTAGAGATTGCTCCGTTAGCAAAAAATACAATTTTTTTGTTTTGGAGCCTGCTAAGCCTGGACATATTCTTGACTATTACCAATCCACCTCTCAATTAAGTGCTCAACTAACTCGGGATTGTTGTTCATTAACTGATCTGCAAGTACTTTTACCTCAGACATTAAATAAGCATCTCTAGATAAATCGGCGATCCTGAAATGCATGGTTCCTGTTTGTCGCACTCCCAGAACTTCTCCAGGACCCCGAAGTTCTAAATCTTTTTCGGCTATNTTAAAACCATCATTTGTGTTGCGCATCATGTTCAGGCGCTCTTTCCCTGCATGTGAAAGAGGTCCATCATACAAAAGTACGCAGTGGCTTTGATCTGCGCCGCGTCCCACCCTACCCCTCAATTGGTGTAGTTGAGAGAGTCCCANACGTTCTGAATTTTCTACAATAATTAGGCTAGCGTTCGGGATATCCACACCCACTTCAATTACAGTTGTTGCGACTAACAAGTTAATTTTTTTATCTCTAAAATTATTCATAACATTAATTTTTTCGTCTGCTTTTAGGCGCCCATGTACNAGGCCAATATCTAGCCCTGGGAGCAATACTTTAAGTTCACTTGCTATCACCTCGGCAGCCTGAATTGCAATTGATTCTGATTCTTCGATAAGCGTACAAACCCAATATGCCTGACGACCCAAGACACACGCAGCCGCAACGCGTTTGATAACCTCAGCGCGGCGTGACGAGTTTACAACGGTTGTCTCAATTCGTTTCCGTCCGATGGGGAGCTCGTCGATGACCGAAAAATCAAGATTGGTATATAAACTCATGGCTAATGTCCTCGGTATGGGTGTTGCAGTCATGATTAGTTGGTGAGGTAACTGTTTGAGGGGTTGTCCAGTAACGTCAAAAGTNACTCCTTTTTTACTCAGGGCTAATCTNTGGTGAACCCCAAATCTATGTTGTTCATCGATTATAGATAAGCCAAGGGAAAAAAATTTTACTGTCTCTTGGAAAAGCGCATGGGTACCTATCACCATTTTTGCAGAGCCATNAGCGATAGAATTGAGTTGATAATCTCTNGCTTTACCTTTTAATTTCCCTGAAAGCCATGCTATTTTGATTCCTAAAGGTTTAAACCAATTTTCAAAATTTAGCCGATGTTGTTCGGATAATAGTTCAGTAGGAGCCATTAATGCTGNCTGTTGTCCGTTTGCGATAGCTTGCAAAGCTGCTAGAGCAGATACAATAGTCTTTCCTGAGCCAACATCTCCTTGAAGAAGCCTGAGCATTGGAGCGGGCTTTGTCATGTCATGGCTTATCTCCGCGCTTACCTTCAGTTGTGCGGGGGTAAGTTTGAATGATAACTGTGCCAGAAATTTATCTCTTTGGTCTAACTTTTCAACTAGAGACGTTGCGGGATGCCTCTGAATCCTCTGTCGAAGTTGGAGTAGGCTTAATTGATGCGAGACTAATTCTTCACAGATCAGCCTTCGCTGAGCTGGGTGCCTACCCGTCGCGAGAATATGCAGTTCCGCGGTCACAGGAGGGTTGTGAAGAAAATTTAAAGCGGTAATCAGCGAGTATTCCTTTGCTTTATAAGATGGGAGTAATTCACTTAAAGAGTTATTGCCTAATTTGGCAAGTGCCAGAGCGCAT
The DNA here is from genome assembly GCA_002720735.1 of Porticoccaceae bacterium. Taxonomy (GTDB): domain Bacteria; phylum Pseudomonadota; class Gammaproteobacteria; order Pseudomonadales; family Porticoccaceae; genus TMED48. The sequence continues at coordinate 46,258 of PBJN01000026.1, read as the reverse complement.
AAATTTCTAATACGAGTTTGAGTAATACCGTCTCCAATCGGATAGATAGGAGTCAATTTATCATCCAGGGCGATTGGGAAATCATTTGAAATTACTGTGTACTCAGGATGGTATAATTCAGATCCTAAGGATCCTCTTCGAATTTCTCCGAAACAGCGTAGTTTGGTACCTATGCGTAATNTCTTTTGTTGCGACCTGGTAAAATGGTAGAATCTTAAGNTGACGANCCCAGTTTTGTCCTGAAGTCTNCANACAAGGCTGCGCCTCCTACCGAAAACGACGTCGCAAGCTCTTATGACACCCTCAATTAGCGCATTGGTGAGTGGTTGAAGGCTTCCAATAGGCGATATCTTGGTCTTATCTACATAGCGAATAGGGAGATGAAAAACTAAATCTTGAATTGTCTCAATGCGAAGTTTCTTCAATTTTTCGGCGAGTTGTGGACCGACACCCCGTAAATTTTGAACACTTACCTTNTGTTGATTCTGCATTTCCCGATCTCATCAGTCGATGCTTGCATTGACATTATATGTAGTCCTTAATAAGTACTTTGTTGATGATAGCTAATAAGTNTCAAGTAAGGAAATTCACGTGAGAATNTTGATGGCTGGGTGTGGAGACTTGGGTAAGCGCACTGCACTTATGCTTGCACCGGAGCATACCTGCTTTGGGCTCAATCGTAAGCCGAGTCAATTACCCAGTACCATCGTGCCTGTTTCTGCCGATGTGACCAATCTTTCGGATATGAATAGGGTTTTAGAGGAATATTTTGATGCTATCGTCGTAACGGTTACCCCTAGGGCATTTTGTGAGTCAGCCTATAAAGAGTCTTACGTTGCAGCAGCGAAGACCCTAAAAAGCGCAGTNAGTGCAGCAAGTCATCCGCCCAAGCTAGTCATATGGAGCTCTAGCACACGGGTATATGGCGATCATGACGGGGCATGGGTTGACGAGGATAGCTGCTTTTCTGATCAGGACTTTGCGGGGAAATTGCTNTTTGAGGCCGAAATAATCATATCTGAATTATCATGCAAGCATGTGGTGGTTAGNTTCTCTGGAATCTATGGTCCCGGAAGGAGAAGTCTTTTAAACCAGGTACTTTCAGGCAGTGGTCGGGTTCAATTCCCTGAAAAATGGACTAACAGGATTCATAGTGAGGATTGCGCTGCAGTTTTTCTTCATCTAATCAAAAGGTATTTTGGTGGTAAATATTTNGACCCTTTGTATNTAGCCAGTGATTGCGAGCCAGTCACTCAAAAAGTCGTTTACGAGTGGTTGGCTAAAGAGCTGGATATCAATTTTCAAAAGTTTCAAGAAGGCTCAGCTATAAAATACAAAATTGCTCGTCGTTGCAATAACAGGAGGCTGCTGGAAAGTGGATTTTGTTTCAAATATCCCACATTCCGAGAAGGCTACCGAGCTTTGATAAAAGAAGCTTAGATAACCATAACTCCATCCATTTCAACTGCTGCNTCTAAGGGTAATGCANCTACCCCGATTGCGGCCCGCGCTGGATAAGGCTTTGTAAAATATCTTTCCATTACTTTATTCACAATTGCAAAGTTATCCAAATTTTTGAGGAAGACATTTAGTTTAACTAAACAATTTANATCCCCCCCCGCGGCATGGCATACGGCATTGAGATTTTCAAGAACCTGACAAATTTGATTTTCGATATCGGTCTCAATGAGCTTCATGGTTTCTGGATTGATAGGGATTTGCCCAGAGAGGTACACAGTATTATTAACTTTTATTGCTTGCGAGTATGTACCGATTGCCTCAGGCGCATTATCTGTTTTAATTATGGCTCTGTTTGTCACGGTAACAAGTTCTCCCAAAAATATTGTAGTCTAGTTTCTGACACGATAAACCCTTCGGACAGGGGCAAGAGCTCGTACTCTCCGCAAGATATCTGCAAGGTGGGAGCGATCACGTACTGAGATTACAATATCAACTACGCTGGTGAAAGCATCTTTTTCTAAAGTGCTGATTTTTTCTATAGTTGCGTCTTTTTCAGTTATTCTCGAGGCGAGGGTAGCGATAAAACCTCGCTCAGGGGTTACCTCAACTTTCAACTCTACAGGAAATTGACCCTGGACGGTATCTGACCAGGTCATTGGGGTACATTTCTCGGGATTTGATCTCAATTCAATAAGGTTTCGGCAAGATTCCAGATGCACCACAGCCCCTTTCCCGGGACTAAGGTGACCAAGTATCGGATCTCCAGGGATCGGATGACAACATTTTCCATATTGAAGTAACAAGGCTTTTTGCCCACCAACTTCAAGTGGCAGCGGTGGTTTTCGGTTCCTATCTTTTTCTGGAGATTTCTCTAGTGGCACAATCAGGTTTGCTATTGCAAGTGGTACTCTGTTTCCGAGTCCTATTTGATGCAAAATATACTTAAATGTAGAGGCACCTGAGCTTTGAAGGATGCGTTTTATTTCTGATTTTTTTAACTGATGATAACTGGTCCCAAATCTGCTTAGTGCTTGGTCAAGGAGTCGTTTACCGAGATTGACGGATTCATCATGCTCTTGAGTCTTTAAAAAATGCCTTATTGCGCTACGAGCTTTAGCGGTAGCAACGAAGCTAAGCCAGTTAGGATTCGGTTGTGCGCCCTCAGCGCTGATAATTTCAATCTTTTGTCCACTCTGGAGTCCCTCTGACAGAGGCGTTAGCTGTCCATCAACTCTGCAGGCAATACAGCTATTGCCCAATGCTGTGTGCACAGAGTAAGCAAAGTCAACTGCGGTTGCGCCGGCTGGCAGTTCTATGATTTCGCCCCTCGGTGTAAATACATATACCTCATCTGGAAATAAATCTGCTTTGACATTCTCCAAAAATTCAATTGAATTTCCTGCTTGTTTTTGCATGGCGAGTAGGCCTTGAATCCACCTCGATGCTCTACTTTGGCTTCCTTCTTTTCGACTGTTTCCAGCTTTATATTCTCCATGCGCGGCGATTCCGTAGTTTGCGATCATTTCCATCTCGGTGGTTCGTATTTGCACCTCAATCAGCACGCCATGCATACCAACTAGCACAGTGTGAAGCGACTGATAACCATTGGCTTTTGGTATTGCAATATAATCTTTAAATTCGCCCGGAACTGGCTTAAAAATACTGTGCATCATTCCAAGAGCGCGGTAGCAGTCGTCCACAGAATCAACCACCAATCTAAAAGCAAAAACGTCCATGATATCTCTGAATGCTTTCTTTTTATCCCGCATTTTTAGGTAGATGCTCCAAAGGTGCTTTTGACGACCTTTGACGAGTGCATTCATAGATTCGTGTTCTAAACGATTTTCTATAGCCTGTCGGATTTCTATAACAAAGGCTTTTCTATTTTGTCTCGCAGCCTCCGTTGCCTCCCGCAGTCTTTGGTGACGCAGTGGATACATTGCTGCAAAGCTGAGTTCTTCATATTCAATCCTTACGTGTTCTATACCAAGACGTTGTGCGATAGGAGCATAGATTTCCATTGTTTCTCGGGCAATTCGGCGACGTTTATCAGCAGAGAGAGTTCCCAGTGTGCGCATATTATGCAGACGATCAGCGAGTTTAACCAAAACAACTCGAATATCTCGGGACATAGCAAGGGTCATTTTCTGAAAACTTTCTGCTTGTTGCTGTGCTCTTGACTCAAACTCAATTTCATTGAGCTTACTTACGCCATCCACTAGATCGGCAACGGTTCGACCGAAACGACGAGATATTTGTCCCTTGGTCACTCCAGTGTCCTCGATCACATCATGAAGCATTGCTGCCATAAGGCCCTCTGGATCCATATGCATATCTGCAAGTATGTTTGCGACTGCTAGCGGGTGAGTAATGTAGAGATCGCCTGTCTGTCGGACTTGTCCAGTGTGACTACGTTCAGCGTATCGATAAGCTCGCTCAACTCTGCGGATATCTGGTTCACTAAGATAAGTTAATTTTTCTGTAAGGCCGAGTAGCGCCATACCATGGATCCTAAGGAATCCCTAGGCAGGGGATTGCTCGTCTGAGCGAGACAAATTTTCTCCGTCAAAAACTGAATTTTCAACGGGGACTGGGACGTTACCAGCCAGCGCTTCCAAAGCNGCGGCGATGGCTGCGTCTGCCTCTGCCTCAAGATCTGTCTCATCGGTGGACGATTGTGCACCAACTTCAGCAACATCCTCATCCAAAGCGAAATTTTGTTTTACCGGGGATAGGATGCTTGCATCAACATGACCGCCTGCTATTTCGCGGAGTGCAACCACTGTTGGCTTNTCATTCTCTTCTGGCACCAAAGCAGTACGACCCTCCACTGCTAATTGGCGTGCACGTTTCGAGCCGATCATTACCAATTCAAATCGGTTGGCTACATTTTTAAGACAGTCTTCAACGGTGATTCTGGCCATAGAGACTCCAGCTACAATCAGAGAATGGGACTTTTACCTTTAGAGTATTACTATACTAGAGTGTGCCTAGTTCGACAATAATTCTTCAGTTAAATTATAAAAAGAGATGTTTGTTTTTAATAACGACTGGTCATTAAAACTTCCAGAGAGTAGTCGTTGAAGCTTTTCGCACGCAATTTGGAAGTTATCATTAATTATTACGTAGTCTGCGTCTTTCCAATGACTGATCTCTTTCCGTGCCTCAGCCATTCGTCGCTCTATTACTACCACAGAGTCCTTACCGCGATCAAAAAGACGCTGTCGTAATACTCCCACTGAGGGAGGGAGTACAAAAATACTCACACCGCCNTTGAATACCGAACGAACTTGGTTAGCCCCTTGCCAATCAATTTCTAAGATTACATCGAGGCCACTACTAATCTTTGTTTCGACCCATTGTCGAGACGTTCCATATAAATTTCCGTGTACATTCGCCGATTCAAGAAATTCACCTTTACTGCGCATTTGTTCGAATTTTTCGTGGGTGACGAAGTGGTAGTGCGTCCCATCAATTTCGCCGGCTCGAGGTCTCCGTGTGGTATGGGAAACCGATGTGCAAACGTTTTTAAGTTCCGATACGGCCTTGTCAATAAGACTTGTTTTTCCTGCACCGGAGGGAGCTGAGATTATAAAAAGCGAGCCACTTGACATACGTGCTTCTTTTTCATTAATGATTCTTGCAACATTGAACCAAAGTATACAGTAACCATTGTTTCTTAACAGGTCATCTGATCAAAAAATTTGTGGGGACAGACTAGAAGCACAAATGGGCCTTACAACATTAACGGCCCTCACAATTTATCTAAAGTGTTATTTAAAAACTGAATTTAATGCCCACTTTCGCGTTCCAAACAGAGTATTGGACATTTTGGTTGGTCACCTCAGGAGCATTGAACGCGGTGTAAACGTGCTGCCTATCGGCGTTTACGTCAGAAACTACTATGATTTGATCAGGTGCGGCGTCTCCTTGAAAGCCATTATCATCACTCAAGAAGTTGCCGAGGTTGTACATTTTTAAATACACATGTCCTTTGGCGCCCTCGAAAAATGCCGGAATTTCCTGAAGAACGTAAAGATCAAGGCGGGTCCTCCATCGAGAACTAAGCTCGTTTCGTCCGACAAATGTTCCGCGAGTGAGTCCTTGCTCCGCAATAAATGAATCAAATGACGCCAGATCTGAACTAGACATCCGGCTGAGGTCAACCGCAGGATCATCAAGTGCGGGAACATAGAGTAAATGTCGCTGTTCCTCAATATTGGGCTCTAAACCCTCAGAAAACATAACTGCACTCGTCGGTTGACCTGCGCTCCTGAAGCCACTGAGTTGCACCATGGTGTTATAACCTGATATCAGTTGTGTTTTGTAGTTGAGGTTAAACGTAAATCGATGAGGAACAGCATACATTGAGTCGCCTACAGATGGATTATTTGCATCAATGAGTGCGGTCTTCTGATAGTTAGAGGATGCTTGCGCTGCTTCCATGCCTGACAAATCTTCAGCTGAGACACTCGCATAACCAATATTTGCTGTCAGGCCAAAATCAAATTCTTTTTTTAGAAGAACGGAAAACATAGTTGATTTAGCGTCGTGATCAGAGTTAGTAAGCAAGTGAGTACCACAACAAGGGTTCCCGGGCTTGTCTGTGTAAATTGGAGCTCCTGCAAGTGTAGACGACAGTGTTTCTTGCCCAGGATCTATGGTGATTACTGCATCTCGCAGTGTAGAGTGAATTACATCTACTTCAAGGCGCATCGAGTCATCTATGAACCAAGTGCCGCCTACGGTATATCGGAGCTCACTCGGCTGATCGAAGGCACTATCCAACACAGCAATCTGATAGGTGTCTGCGTCCGCAGGAGTGGTGTTGGCAACATTTTGGTAAAGGCTTTGTGGTGCGTCGTAGCCAGGCCTTCCGTTGCCATCGATACCAAGAACCATGTCAAAGACAGACGGTTGCCCGCTCTCCCTAAACCTNGAGGAAAATACTCTTATCACGCCGTCGGAATAGGTATTAGATAACCAAACCAGTGGGTTTCCACCAGAGAAAACACCCAATCCACCTCGAAGTTTTATGTCCTCGCTAAAATCGTACTCGACACCTATTCGTGGCATCAAAATATCTAGACCATCTATGCTGACGTCATTCCTGACTCCCGCTTGAGCAAGCAAATTCGCGTTAAAGTTAGGGGTATCATCAGTTTCAAACCATTCATAGCGCAGTCCTGCAGTGACCTCCAAACCCATGGAATCGAAGAAATATGTGTCTTGAACATACAACGCATTCATATCTAAGTCGAAGCTTGCGGCGCCGTCCCTCGGGTTATTTGTACCAGAGCCGCTTCCGTAGTAGATCGCATAAGGTTTTCCGAGCTCAAAACCGTCAATTCCTGTCAAACCGCAGTCGTTAGTTGTATCTGAGTCGTTCTGAGTTTCCAAACGCTGCGTGGCCGAAAGATTAGCACAGCTCGCGGGATTTTCATCACTGTAATCACGGTAGTCATGCTCTCCCCCTGCAGAGTGGGGTACAAACATATTAAACACCTCGAGTGTATCCTTTTCATAGCCGCCTTCAATGATATGTTTATCTAAAACAAGTGATCCCTTTAGCTTTATCAAGGTAGAATACCACGAGAGCTCATTGGCCTGACGCGAGTCATCTGCTCCAANGTAGACCACTCCGCCGCCTCCAAATGGGTTTCCAAGGTTAATTTGATGATCACCGAAGTCCAGGGGTCCATTGGTATTTTGGGAGTCAATCATCTCGGTATTGTTAATAAAAACTTCCGTAGAAAAAGAGTCGGTCCATTGAGAATTAAGCTTCAGAGTTTCAGCCGTGAGCTTTGCTCCTTTGGTATACATATGATTCGCATATTCAAACTCATTNGGATCTGAGTCGGAAAGACGTTGCTCGTTCCCTTCCGAGAAGCCATAAAGAAAATGTACGGAATGTTGATCATTGATTGTATAGTCAATTTTCAAGGAATATTTCTCATTTGGCGCAACNGTATTAGTTGGTGAACCCCCTGCATCATAGNTATAAACATTGCTTGCGATATCTTGAATTCGTTGCCAATCAGCTTGAGAAAGCCAGGACTTGTCATCCCCAGAACCTTGACCATTGTAACCAGCAGCTGTTCCTCTTGGCAGTTCCTTCTCTTCATATGCGGCAAATACAAAAAGCTTGTCGGTTATGATCGGACCCCCAAATGAAAATCCCATCTGCGTTGAATCATATGGTGTTGGTTCATAAGAAACATCTCCAACTCGGTCACCTTGCAAATCGTCGTTGGTAAATTCATAAAAAACGCTGCCTTCCCACTCGTTGGTGCCACTTTTGGTGACCAGATTCATGTAGCACGCGGAAAATCCTCCAAGCTTAGCATCTAGAGGAGAAAACTCTACCGCCACCTGTTCAATTGCATCAAAAGGAACCGGCATTCCATCAGCAGTGGCAAAACCATTACTGTTCAGTCCGAACCGNTCAGAATAATTCACTCCGTCGGCGGTAAAAGTATTATATCTAGGATGCTTACCCGCGCAGTTAACTGATCCCCTTGATCCATATCCATCTACATACAATCTAGGATCTGTCTCGTATAACTGGAANACTTCTCTCTCAAAAGCAACCAAATTATTGAGATCTGACTCATCGAACAGAGAGGAGGATCCCATCGCGGCAAGTCGCGTGTTATCACCCGCTTCCGCAGTCACTATCACTTCGTTAACTTCAATCTGTGAATCCGCTCGAAAGACGACATTGGTAGTTTCACCAAGGTCAAGTGATTTTATTGTAATCGTGTTCTGACCTGTAACTGAAACTTCATATGGGCCGCCAACGGCAAGCCCCGTGGCTAAAAAGATCCCATAACTATTTGTTTGGAATGTCTTTTTAACACCCGTTCTTTTATCTATTACGTGCACCGTGGCTGATTCGCTCGGAATCGCCTTAGCGTCAAAGACTATTCCCTTGATGCTTGCTGTTGTGTCAGAGAATGACATAAAACTAAAAGCTGAAAAGCTCAGAATAACAATGGTTATCCCATTACGAAATAAGCATGACATAATCCGTTTTCTCCAAAAAATAAAAAATAGTGCAACTTAAAAGTATAGGATAAGTTTGTCGACGGTTTGTTGCGATTTTATGACTAATAATGCTGATTCAGCCATTTTTCTTCACATATGACAAAATACTCTCGGGTTAGAGACAGCAATCTCCACCACAACTATCAAAATGATAATAACATCATACTTTTTATAAAAATAGCAACAAACTATTCAATATTTTGGATTTGCTCTCGCATTTGCTCAATTGAAACTTTTAATTCGATAGACGCTTGTGTTGTGACACTTGCGATTGATTTTGAGCCAAGGGTATTCGCTTCACGATTTAATTCTTGCATTAAAAAATCGAGCCTTCGGCCAATGGCCTCCTCACTCTTGAGTGTCCTGCGAACCTCAAGAATATGTGCTTCCAGCCGGTCCAGCTCTTCATTTACATCGGTCCTGTTAGCGAGGAGAACCATTTCCTGTTCTATGCGATCATTATCGAGATCCTGTTTNAGTTGAGCGAGCCGATCTTTCAATCGGGTTCTTTGACTGTCTAAAATACCAGGCAAGTCAGTTTTAATTTTTCGAATCTGCTTCTCCATGTTTAGAAGGCGAAGTAATATCATCTCCGCCAACTTATCGCCCTCTCTAGCTCGCCCTTCGAGTAATTGGTCAATGGTATGTTTAAAGAGCTCTAACACTTCTTTTTCGATCTTGTCGGTATTCAATTCTTTATCCAAAATTATCCCCGGCCATCGCATTACCTCAAGTGCCGAGAGCGGTGCTGGATTTTGAATTTCATTTGAGAGCGTTTCTGCTACATTTATGTAGCGCCTCGCTAACGGAATATTGGCCTCTAAAAGATTTTCATTTTCGGTGAATATGAGTTGTATTGAGCAGTCAATTTTGCCTCGTTGAAGTCTAGTACGTGCAATTTCGCGAAGCGAGTGTTCAGTTTGTCGAAAAGANTCAGGTAGCCGGAAGCTTGTTTCAAGAAATCGATGATTCAAAGATCGAATTTCACAAGAAATTGTACCCCAGCCCAATTCGCTGCGGTTCCGGGCAAAGGCNGTCATGCTTCTGGGCATTAGTCATCTCCAAGCTTAATTTTTAGTATGGTAGCAAAAGCTCGCGTAAAAAAGTTTTTTAAACTACATAATTTTAAAGAGCATTTTAAAATTTACCCATGATGACTCTTATCTCGATATACTGTTCGATCATCCTGCACAAAAAGGACTTTTTATGAAGCGTCCCAGTGGTCGATCTCCTGATCAGATGAGGTCAGTAAAAATAACGCGACATTTCANCAGACATGCGGAAGGATCAGTTTTGGTTGAATTCGGATCGACAAAAGTTATTTGTACGGCAAGTGTTGAGGCTGGTGTACCTCGTTTTTTACGTGGACAAGGAAAAGGCTGGGTAACTGCAGAATATGGGATGTTGCCGAGATCGACCAATAGTCGGATGGCTCGTGAAGCCGTGCGCGGAAAGCAAAGCGGAAGAACGCAAGAAATCCAGAGGCTCATCGGACGTTCATTGCGAGCATGTGTTGATTTGAATCATCTGGGGGAGAACACTATTCACGTTGATTGTGACGTGATCGAGGCTGATGGAGGGACCCGCACGGCCTCCATCACGGGAGCTTGCGTTGCCCTAGTTGATGCGACTCAGTATTTGCTTAGGACAAGCGCCATAGAAAAAGATCCCGTGCTTTCCTTAATNGCCTCAGTATCAGTTGGGGTCTATTCTGGATTAGCAGTAGTTGATCTTGATTATTTTGAAGATTCTCGTGCTGATACAGATATGAATGTTGTGATGAACGGAGATGGCGGTTTTGTAGAGATTCAGGGTACTGCTGAAGGAAATCCATTTTCAAGAGTACAGTTGGAGGATATGATGAACTTAGCAAAGTTAAGTATCCATAAATTGGTTCAAATTCAATCAGATTCGTTAGGCTTGTGATGCGCGTTCATTCATGAAAAGATTTAAATATGAATTTCTATCTGAAGCTATTAAAAATGATGTCCTCACTTTCGGGGATTTTGAACTCAAATCGGGACGGCGATCTCCATACTTTTTTAATGCGGGAAAATTCTCATCAGGTTCTGCAATTACGACGCTGGGACGTTGTTATGCAGCTGCAATAGTTGAATCTAAATTGCCGTTTGATGTTTTATTTGGCCCCGCATACAAAGGAATTCCGCTAACAATAGCAACCGTCTCGGCTCTCTACGAAGTTTATGGGCTGGAGGTTGGGTATTGTTATAACCGAAAAGAAAGGAAGACTCATGGAGAGGGTGGAAGGCTTGTCGGTGCNCCGCCTGTGGGCAATATATTAATAATCGATGACGTGATAACTGCGGGCACGGCTGTCACACAAATCTTTCATTTACTCAATGACAAACAAGAAGCGAGAGTTGTTGGGGTCGTTGTGGGACTAGACCGAAGAGAGATTGCAGATGACGGTAATACCGTAGCACAGAAGCTGCAAAAAAAATTTAATATTCCAATTATTAGCGTTATTGATATCGACGATATTTTTGCATTCTTGCTCGAGCGTCCCGAAATGCGAGTCTGGGCAAACGCAGTAGAGGATTATAGGCACAAATATGGAATTTAAGCATTTTAGCTCGGGTGTTTGTGATCTGACGGTTGNTAATGGNAAGTTTTAATTATCAGAATATGGCAGCGCTGATCAATTTCCACTGCTCATTCCAATCGGTGCTTGGCAGATATTTGAAGTCGCTTCTCACAAATTGATGGATTTTCCCTTCTGCGCTACACAACATAAAATTTGCTGCCACTCCAATTGGAACCTTTACCTTAAAGCCCTCACGAACTTGCCCTTCTCGTAATATTTGTTTCAACTGACTTTCAAGGCGATCATAAAATTGTGCAACACGCTTATGGAGCTGGCCTGTTTCCCCGGTTAGCGCATCGCCGTTCAAAATCCGCGTGATGCCCGGGTTTTTTTCGGCGAAATTCAAGGTTAGTGTAAGAATTCTAAAGCATTGTTCTTTTGGTGATGACCTCTCCTCTATTATGGACGTAACCCTCCCGAAAACAGTCTCTTCTATAAATTCGATTAAACCTTCAAACATGCGCGTTTTACTGGGAAAATGCCGGTAAAGAGCCGCTTCAGACACTCCAAGCTCGGATGCTAGAGCGGCGGTTGTTATTCTTTGTCCCTTTGATGACTCTAGCATTCGCGCTAGAGCTCGAAGTATTTCTTGAGCGCGCGAACCTTTTTTGGGGCTCATTGAAATGCCCCCTCTGACTGAGAACAGTTTTTACGGGTGAGAAGTGTGCCAACTCCTTCATCGGTAAAAACTTCCAGCATAAGTGCATGTTCAACCCGACCATCTATTATGTGGGCAGCATTTACACCTGATTTTACTGCTTTCAGCGCGCAAGCGATTTTGGGGAGCATTCCTCCATGCACAGTACCATCGGCGATTAGCTGATCGACTTTCGGAGTATCAAGCCCCGTTAGAATATTACCAGATTTATCAAGTAATCCTGCAACATTTGTCATTAAAATTAACTTTTCAGCTTTTAAAACTTCGGCGATCTTTGCGGCCACAATGTCCGCATTTATGTTATAAGATTTACCATCTTTCCCTACACCTATCGGAGCGACTATGGGAACATAACCATTTTCTTGAAGCATCGTGATTACGGAGGTGTTAATCGATTCAACATCCCCTACCTGGCCAATATCCTCGGAATCAGCCTCTGATATATTAAGATTGCTCTTAGTTACAGCCAGTTTTTTCGCACGAATTAGTTGACCGTCTTTACCAGTAACTCCAAATGCACTTCCCCCAGCATTGTCAATAAGGTTTACGATATGCTTGTTTACCGATGCACCAAGAACCATTTCAACAACATCCATGGTTCTACTATCCGTAACTCGCATACCATCAATGAAACGCGACGATATTCCGAGTCGCTCAAGTAGGTCACCTATTTGCGGTCCTCCACCATGAACGATGATTGGGCGAAGACCGACAGCTTGCATAAGAACGATATCTTCAGCAAAGCAAGCTTCAAGTTGTTCATTAATCATTGCGCTTCCGCCATATTTTATTACCATCGTTTTTCCTGAGAACTTCTTGATATAAGGAAGTGCTCTCGAGATTACTCTGATAATTGTCTCAGAATCAATGTCTTGACGAGGGGAGTTCATAAATATTCTTCAATATTGGGAATCAAAGGCGCGAGCTTGTATTTAAAAGTTTGTTTTATATATCCTAGGATGTTTTGATCTTCAGCCTCAAATCTTAGGGTTAAATTGCCTGATGTATTTGATGCCCTTATGAGTCCCCAACCTTGCGGATATTCGACGCGAAGACCGTCTAAACGTTGTACTTTAGCGCCTTTAAATTCACAAGATTCCTCAATCTCCCTCATAAGCTGAAACTTTGAAGTTTCCGCAACTGGAATGCGTATTTCGCCGGTGTGCGCACAGCTATCAAATTCGGCGAGNAGCACATGTAGGCTNTTATACGTNGTGGACAACAGTTGCAAAAGACGAGCAGCTGCGTAAAGGCCATCATCAAAACCCTTACGACGGTCATTGAAAAATATGTGGCCACTGAATTCCCCACCTAAAANAGCATTTTCCTCGTGGAGTGCATTTCTCACGTGGGCGTGCCCCGTTTTNCACATTATTGGCTCGCCATTACACTCGCGAATTAAGGCTGAGAGCTTGTTGCTGCATTTTACATCAAAAACTATNGAAGATCCCGGCGATTGCTGAAGAATGTCCTGACTGAACAACATCAGTAACTTATCTGGCCAGCAAATATCCCCCTCATGGGTAACTACTACCAGACGATCACCGTCTCCATCAAANGCNAAACCTAAATCGGCACCCTCACTTTTCACTCGGGCTCTCAGATCTATAAGATTAAATTCGTCAGAGGGGTTGGGATCATGATTGGGAAATGATCCGTCTATTTCACAGTAAAGTGGGACCACTCGACAACCTAAGCTCTCAAATAGGTCTACAGCCACTGGCCCAGTCACGCTATTTGCTCCATCAATGACGATCTTAAATTCCCGAACTAANCCTATGTCTTCAAAAATTTGACGCACGTATTGCGGAATTACAAGTCTAGAAAAGTACTCTCCCCGCCCCTCAGTGTAATTCTGAGAGTTCATTATGGGCTTNAGTAGTTGCAACGTGTTACCGGCNAGAACTTGTCCCTGCACGATGATTTTAAAGCCNTTAAANTNAGCTGGATTATGACTAGCGGTTACCATAATGCCGCATGAAGATTGTCCCGAATAATGAACAGCAAAATTGAGTGCAGGAGTGACTATTTGACCTAGATCAATGACATTACAGCCGGTTGAAAGAAGTCCTTCACACACTATTGTCGATAAGTGTGGAGAGCTATTTCGGCCATCTCGACCAATATATATGGCATTATTCCCGCGACGTAAAACAAGAGAGCCAAGAGTTTTCCCTAATCTGAGTGCAAACTCGTCAGTGATTTCATTNTCAACTAAGCCACGAATATCGTAATCTCTAAAAACTAAATTTGGCAGGACGAAAGCAGAANTCTCGTTATCAAGATCATGAAGTGCTCTGTTATCCNCTTCNGCTGAGTTGCTCTTTCCATGTGAATCTGATGCATCTGTGACTATTTGTTTGTGNGATTCGCGTTCACTTTGAGAATTATCCGCTGTTANCGNTGTTTCGTCAGACTTTATATTGTGCTCTTTTTTTACGGCTTGATCTTTCTTTTGANGGTTACCCTGAGGNAAGCGGATNGTGCTTACGTCTTTGGACTGTCGTGTAAAAATACTAATCGCCTCGTTGCCTTGATTGATGCGATTTTTAATTAATGTAAGGACGGAGCCGAGCCATATTATTATAACGCTCAAANTAATGATCCAAATGGGCAACTCACTTTCTGAAATTATATTTTCCAGCTCTTTGGAGGGATTAAATTTTAGCCTCCATTCAATAAATTCTAAGGGATAATATTGACCGAAATTAATGGTACCTGACTTTTTTGNGGTTGGTTCGCCAATTACTNATAACCTAGTCACCGAGCGATTATCTTCAATTTGCTCTAAAAATAAAGTACCTTGAGTTTCATCACCTCCNATTAAAANCTCGTTGAGTATATTAATCGGTNGTTGCAGGAAAAATTGCCCCGTAATTTCGCTTTGAAAGATTAAAGGTACACTTATAACAAGCCTCCATTCTCCAGACACTCGGATTGCTTTAGCACGAGTTTCCCCATCNTCACTGATGTTGCGTGCGAAAGCTAAAGCTGCNGGACTTAACGCCTCAACGCCTGTTGCTAGATTTTTGTCTAATAAAAATAGGTTTTCTGACTGTAATACTTGACCTTTAACTACGAGCAAAGCTGCATCNAAAAGAGCTTTGTCGCCATCCGTCATAAGTTGCGACACATTCTGCTTTTCCGAGNTTGCACGTAATTGCGTTACTNTTGATTTNATCAGATTGTCAATTTCACTGCTTGTTTTTGCCAGATCTTTTTTGTAATTCTTATTAATGATTTCAATACGTTTGCTGGGAATATATTCTTGAAATAAATATTGACCACTGAACCCCATTATCGCAACAGACAGCAACATTGAGGTGATGATTAAAGGGTCAGAGGCAATATTCTTAATAATGCTGTTAAATTCCAAACTTTAAAATCCATTCAATTTTTATAAACTTTTCAGAAATGCCTTTCACACAACGATATGGTATTAATTTCATTGGCAATTTTAGCGATAAGGTTTCTTGCAAGTTGCTCTTTGAGTTTTTTGTTAATATGAGTCACGGATTTGCGTGTCATCCAGTGAACCTCGTTCTCATCGCTGTCGAATCCCACATCTGCACGGGACACGTCGTTTGCCACGATGGCATTTAAATTTTTGCTCCGCAACTTTTGATACCCGTTTATTTCCGTATTCTCGGTTTCAGCAGCAAAACCGACCATGTATAGATCTCTATTAGCCCGGCGAATTTCAGCTAGGATGTCAATATTTTTTTTAAACTTCAATGTAATTGTGTCTGCGGTTCTTTTTATTTTTTTGCTGCTGATAGTTTCGCAGCGGTAGTCAGCAACAGCGGCTGTTGCAATGAAAATATCAGCGCCATCGCAAGCGGTTAAACTTGCTTCATACATTTCACTGGCAGTTTCTACATTTACAACACTACATCGCTCGGGAGGAGAAATAGAAACTGGCCCTGAAATGAGGGTGACATGTGCACCTGCTTCGATTGCTGCTTCTGCCATTGCGTATCCCATTTTCCCCGAACTTCGATTTGTAATGTAACGAACAGGATCAATTGCTTCCCTAGTTGGCCCAGCAGTGATCACCACTTTTTTGGAGCAAAGACTCTGAACTGTGAATTGTTCAATAACACTTTTAACAATTTCGGTGTTTGGAGCCATGCGGCCCACACCAAAATCGCCGCACGCTTGGGGTCCTTCCTCTGGTCCGATCAGCTTGACTCCTCGACGTTCCAAGAGACCTATGTTAGTTTGATTTGCATCGCTTTTCCACATTGCTTGATTCATGGCTGGAGCGATCAAAATATCGGCAGTCGTGGCCAAGTGAACGCTGCCTAGGAGCGAATCTGCTTTGCCGTAAGTCATGTCAGAGATAAAATTTGCGGTAGCCGGTGCAATTAGCAGAAGGTCCGCCCACTTTGCCAGCTCAATATGACCCATTCCAGCTTCAGCATCAATATCGATTAATTCGCTGTACACACGATTTCCGGAAAGTGCTTGGAGAGTGAGAGGAGGAATGAATTCTTTCGCAGCTTTGGTCATTATCACCCGTACCTCTGCCCCCTCATGTCTTAATGAACGGACGATTTCGGCACTTTTATATGCGGCAATGCCACCGGTGATGCCAATTAAAATTCGTTTATTTGTAAGCATATAGCGGCTCGGACACGAACATTATCAATAACCGGAAAAGTATAGTAGCATGTAATTTGATATTATGTTTGTCTAAATAAGTGCTCACTATTCCTCTAGCTCAACAGAGTAGTAAACTTATACATGAAAAAAGTTTCATTCAGGTAAGACTGTTTTTTCAGTTTATGTCCTGATTAGTAGAATGTGCGTTTGAATCTGAAAAATCTCTTATTAGGCGATTGTTTTTTGACGATGTTTGATTCATTCTGCGCCTTCTGGTATAAAAGCGAACCTTTTTAGGAAGGAAGTGATTACAGGGTCCAGAAGATTTTTTACGAAGAGTCTGGGTGTTTTATTTTCGAATAATAGGCGTATCTAATTATGGCAAGAGTCTGTCAGGTGACTGGGAAAAGGCCCATGTTTGGAAATAATGTGTCGCATGCAAAAAACCGCACACGAAGGCGTTTTGAGCCAAATCTTCATACTCATCGATTTTGGGTAGAGTCGGAAAATCGGTTTGTTAAAATTCGCTTGTCGATGAAAGGTTTGCGTATAGTGGATAAACTTGGCATTGAAAAGGTCCTGATAGATATGCGAAGTCGAGGGAAAAAAATTTAGGGGGTACTCATGGCTAAATCAATCAGAGAAAAAATTCGACTAGTTTCTAGTGCGGGAACAGGGCACTTTTACACTACAGATAAAAACAAGCGCAATATGCCCGAGAAGATGGAAATGAAGAAATACGATCCGACCATTCGAAAACACGTGCTTTACAAAGAAGCCAAGATAAAATAAGGCAACAAAACTCTCGATCGAAATTTACAACTTCGATTTCACAGCCAGCGGCCCGGTGTTGAGTTGCCACCAATGCCTTACCTCGCTTGCCGCTCAAACACCTTCAAACACGATGCCTTGCTGACTGTTCAGCTAAGCCTAATTATAAGTTATTCAAAATGATCAATATTTGAAGGATGCTTCTATTGGATTCGTAGTATTATTTTTCTATTCGCCTATAACATTTTCTGCTTGAGCACCTTTCTGGCCTTGTGTTACAACCATCGTAACAGATTGACCCTCTTTGAGTGATTTGAACCCTTCAGCTTGTATAGCGCTGTGATGCACGAATACATCTCCTCCACCTTCTTGCTCTATGAATCCAAACCCTTTACTGTCATTGAACCACTTTACAGTGCCAGAAACTCTTTCCCCTGACATAACTACCTCACTTAAATTTGTATACCGTTTAAGGCGATTAATTATCCAGCCTCATTACGGGGCTAGCCAACTTCGCTGCTTGGAGCTTAAGAATAAGCATAGCGAACACAATTACGAGATCTTTTCTACGTAATAAACGCCATATTAGGGTGTTTTGAAAGCAGATGCGAATTTTTTTTTTAAAATATAAAATTTTTTGAAAAATCGTTTCATAGAAGTGTTTTGAGACACGTGACAACGAGTGACGGCCCTTTTTTAATTGAATTTTCTGTGAGATCGTTGACGAGGGGTGCGCGATCATTCAATTTACATTAATTATTACGAACATTACCAGGAATAGTTGATACCCAAAGAAAATTGGGTATCCAGTAAGTCCTTTCCAAGAACTGGCTGATTATCATAAAGCCATTCAAGTTTTAGCTCAGCAAATAAATTGTCAATCAGAGGTAATTTTAGAGACACGTCAAAGTCAGATTCGCTGTCCCTGATGTCATCAATTGCGACATTGACATTTTGACTATGAGCAAGTGTTACGTTATTCCAAAATATGAGGGAATAATACAGTGACCAACTCCATGTCAAATTGTCACTTGAGACACCGAGGTTTTGTTCCTCTGAGAGCCACATTAATCCCGATTCAACAGATAGTTGTGAGTTCATGCCATCTATCAGTTGTAGTCCCAGCGCAGAGCCAATTCCATAACGTAATTCAACTGCTCTTACTTCATCAGTTGCAAAAGATAATTCGTTTCTCAGGAACCAACGATCTTTAAAGAACCAATCAGCGGCGTAAGATATTTCGAAAGCGTCACTTGCCCGAATATTGTCTAAATTATGATTCTCATATTCGAGCAGACCTATTTGTCGTAATTCTTTTGCCCTCCGCTCGAGTCTAACATCAATATTCCAATCCCGACGAGACTGATTTCCACTGGCAGAAGAACCCGATATTGACATATCCCCTGAGTATTCCGGTTGTATGCTAAGGTTTTGAAGTGTGGTATTGACTCTAGTCGGGGGATCTGCAATGACTTCGCTGTGAATAGTCCTCACGAATGAGCGTTCAACAGCAAGTTCGCCTAAGATACTTGACATCCAAAGGATATGGTCATCAGATTTAGAGATTAGGTAACCTTGAATGATATCACCATTAGTTAATTCTAGTCGGTCGGAAAAGCTTATTGCTGGAGACACCAGCAAATACATTGCGGAGGTATAGATTAAGGCAAGTCTTACCATTAAATTAGCTCCAATTGTTAGGTTTACTGCGTTTACCTGATAATTTTTTTTTCAGCGTGTATGATACGCTATTTGAGCTGCCTGTTTTTTTAGTTTAATTGAAGTTTGTGTTGTTGCGATGCGTATTAGGCACATTTGTTTATGGAGATCTTTATGAGCGAAGTTCGGGCCGAGCTAAAATACTCTGCAAGTCATGAGTGGATCAGATTGGAAGCAGATGGTTCAGTGCTAATCGGTATTACAGATTATGCGCAACAAGCGCTAGGAGATATCGTTTTTGTGGAACTCCCAGAGAAAGGGGAACACCTTGATTTGGGTGCTGAGATAGCAATCGTAGAGTCGGTTAAGGCTGCATCGGATATATATGCGCCGATCAGCGGTGAGGTATTGGAACTCAATCAAAATTTGAGTTTAGAACCATCACTTATTAATGATTCTCCATATGATTTAGGGTGGTTATTGCGCCTTCAACCAAGTGACCTTGAATCGTTAAAGGATCTGATGGATGAACATCAATATGAAAACTACTTTAAAGATGACTGAACATGATTGATAGGTATAATCTCTGCTTTATTTTCTTAAAGAGATTATGTTCCAATCACGATCTTTTGCTACATTGTATAGTTTGTCGTCTGGATCGACAGCCACAGGATTTGAAACAATTTGCATGAGGGGTATGTCGTTCACCGAATCAGAGTAAAACCAACTCTCCTTAAGAGAGGCATTGGTTTTCGATAGCCAAGAATTTAGACGAATGACCTTCCCCTCTTGGAAGGGCACGACGCCTTGAACCTCACCTGTGAATTCGCCGTCTGAGATAACTAAATCGGTAGATATTATGTCTGATACTCCCAGCATTGAACATATCGGTTTGACAATAAAGCTGTTAGTGGAAGTAATAATGACTAAATGGTCTCCTGCGTCGCGATGTGTCTCAATTAATGCTTTTGCTTTCGGAAGATGCATTGATTTTATTACGTTTGTGATAAAATCATTCCGCAACTTTATAAGTTTTGCGAGGGGAGTTTCCCTTAAAAACCTCAGGGAGAATTTTAGATATTCATAAATGTTCAGTTTTCCAGCGACGTAATCTGATAAAAACTTGTCGTTTTGTTCCTTATAGAAAACTTTGTTTACGTGGCCACCGTCTACAAGAAACTGTCCCCAGCTATGATCACTGTCGCCTGCGATCAGAGTATTATCGAGGTCAAACAATGCTAGTGCCATTTCCACACCTATGAGTTATTTGCTAATCTTTACAAGTATATTCGATAAGCGGATTACTGAAGAAATTAATTTTGTAAATTTACCATTTTCACTTTGAGCAAAAAGAGGGAAAAATAGTGGTGATAAATGAAAACGGTTTACGTGAAAATGTAGCCATGGTCCTGAGTGACGGGTTCGGAAAAGTTTTTTGGGCAAAAAGATCGGGTCAGGAGGCATGGCAATTTCCTCAAGGAGGAGTAGATGCTGGTGAGACATATGAGGAAGCTCTCTATCGAGAGTTACATGAAGAGATTGGTCTGGGATCAAAAGATGTCTCTATTCTTCAAATTTCCAAACATTGTTTTAAATACAAAATACCCCCAGCTTTTCAGAGGATGAGTGAAGGACGCCTATGCGTAGGTCAAAAGCAAAAATGGTTTTTCCTGCAGTTAAAAACAAGTTCGAGCAGGGTTCGTTTCGATTATACCGATACCTCAGAATTTGATGATTGGCGATGGGTCAGTTATTGGCACCCGCTTGTTGCTATNGTGCCATTTAAGCGAGAAGTATATCGCTCTGCGCTCAGAGAGTTCTCTGAAAAGAACTATGCTTTGCAGTTAAAAAAGTATGATGCGGATNCGCGAGCATGTTAGCTTCATTAAGAAATATTATTGAGGAAGTTAATAGTGCCCGAAGTTTGCCTGAGGTGTTGGAAATCATTGTTCGTGAGATGAAAGAGGCTCTCAATGCAGGAGTGTGTTCGATCTACTTGTTTGACCGACAAGATCAGCGATACGTCTTGATGGCTACTGACGGTCTTCGGAGGCAAGCCATTGGCAAGATAAGACTGGGAATGCGAGAGGGTCTGGTGGGCTTAGTAGCGGCTAAAGANGAGCCGCTAAATTTGCAAAATGCGGATAAACATCCAAATTTTGTGTATTTTCCTGAGGCTGATGAATCGCCTTTCCACTCTTTTTTGGGTGTCCCAATTATTCATCACCGAAAGGTATTNGGTGTTCTTGTTTTGCAACAGACCAACGAAAGGCGGTTCGCTCAGGAAGAGGAAACATTCTTGGTCACCATAGGAGCACAGCTTTCAGGTGCTATCGCTCATGCAGATGAAACAGGTGTGCTCAGCCGTCTTTCCGCTCCCCGNAAGGGTAAAAGTCTAGAATCGATNTTCCGAGGAATTGCCAGCTCTCCTGGCATAGGAATGGGAAAAACAGTGCTGGCATCAGTNAACACTGATTTATCGCANGTTCCAGAGAGAAATTGCGATAATGTAGATCTGGAGGTTCAGTTGTTCAATGAAGCTCTTGAATCTGCAAAGCATGATATGTGGAAGCTGGGTCAGGGGCTTAAAGAAAAATTGAGTTCAGAGGAGTTTGCACTGTTTGAGGTTTANATACGTCTGCTCGACGATCCGTCTTTGATAGCAGAGGTGGTTGGGGCCATTAATTCTGGAAAGGCAGCGTCGACTGCTTGGAGTTGTGTCATCCTAGAACACGTGAAAACGTTTCGCAAAATGGAGGACAAGTATCTNCGCGAGCGCGCCGCAGATGTTTTAGATTTAGGAAAACGAGTGCTTNCATATCTTCAGCANGATGANATTACCGTNAAGACAATCCCCAAACGTGTAGTTTTAGTCGGCGAAGATCTTTCCGCCACAATTTTAGCAGATATCCCAGTAGATCGCCTGGCGGGTATTATTTCGCTGAAAGGCTCCAGTAACTCGCACCTAGCGATTGTCGCTCGGGCTTTGGGAATTCCGACGGTGATGGGTGCGACGACTTTTCCTTTGGCAGAGTTATTAGGGAAAGATGTCATTGTAGATGGTTTTAAGGGAGTCATTATAACGAGACCTTCGAGAGCAAGCAGAAGGCACTACCTCGCACTGCGACGCGAGGAAGAATTGCTAGATAAGGATCTTGAGAGATTGAGGAACATTCCTTGTATAACTCCTGATGGGGAGCATATTTCTCTTTTCGTCAACACGGGATTGCGACAAGATGTGATGCGATCACTCAAGAGNGGGGCTGAGGCCGTGGGCCTTTACCGAACGGAGATTCCTTTTTTTGCGCATTTAG
The DNA here is from genome assembly GCA_002720735.1 of Porticoccaceae bacterium. Lineage (GTDB taxonomy): Bacteria > Pseudomonadota > Gammaproteobacteria > Pseudomonadales > Porticoccaceae > TMED48. The sequence goes on along the minus strand of PBJN01000026.1, from coordinate 24,138 downwards.
GGTTCCCTACNGAAGACGAACAGGTGCTGATTTACAAAGAACAGCTACAAGCATTTGCTCCCAAAAAGGTGACCATGAGGACTCTTGATATTGGGGGAGACAAAGCATTGCCGTATTTCCCGATCGAGGAAGAGAACCCTTTTCTTGGGTGGCGAGGTATAAGAATATCTTTGGATCATCCAGAGATTTTTCTTGTGCAAATAAGGGCTATGCTGCGTGCATCTGAAAATAATGGAAATTTAAAAATTATGTTGCCCATGATAAGTAGCATTGGAGAGCTAGATGGAGCGTTACAACTAGTAAATCGAGCTTATGAGGAACTCATTAATGAGGAGGATCTTTGTATTAAGAAACCTCCGATTGGTGCCATGATTGAAGTTCCAGCAGCAGTATATCAGGTCGATCAACTCGCCAAGAGAGTAGATTTCCTCTCAGTTGGAACTAATGATTTAACACAGTATTTACTTGCAGTTGATCGCAATAATCCTAGGGTTGCAAGTCTGTATAACTCATTTCATCCCAGCGTGTTGTCTGCACTGCATCTTATAAGTAAACAAGCGAATAATGCCAGTTGTGAGGTAAGTATTTGTGGAGAGTTAGCCGGTGATCCTTTGGGNGCTGTGTTGCTCGTCGGCTTGGGATACAGGCATCTTTCAATGAGCGCAAGTTGCCTTTCGCGCGTAAAATCAATGTTGTTACAAGTTTCAGTCAGAAAGGCACGGGATCTTGCGGAGAGATCAATACAAATAACACACGCGAACGAGGTTATGGAGTTCTTAGCCTGCGAGTTAAAGAACCCTGACCTCACAAAGCTATATCATCGGTCTATCGAGTAAAAGAACAGTTTAGTATAATAGTCCATAGATTTTATTATTCTTGAAAAACATATTAAATATAGTATTAGTCTCTGGAATACGTTTTAAGGCGCCTCGCGACAAAGAAATTTGCATCGGCTTTTATTACATAATAACTTGGTATAAAAAATTTTATGCTCAATTATCCAGCGATCGATCCAGTGGCACTATCTGTTGGACCCTATGAGGTTTTTCATCTAAATATCGGTCCTCTTCACATCCATTGGTATGGTCTCATGTATCTTTTGGCCTTTATGTTGGCTTGGTTGCTGGCAATTAAAAACTGCCGCGCGCCTTGGTCCCCCATTAAGAAAGCTGAGGTAGAGGATTTGATAGTTTACGGTGCTTGGGGAGTGATTCTGGGCGGTAGATTGGGATATATGCTCTTTTACAGCATGGACCAATGGTTAGCAGATCCTCTTCTGGTAATTCGGCTTTGGGAAGGTGGGATGTCTTTTCATGGAGGATTGCTGGGTGTAATGTGCTTTGCCTTGCTTTATTCGCGAAAACAAAAACTTTCCTTTTTAAGCGTTACCGATTTTATTGCGCCTTTAGTACCTTCGGGCCTTTTTTTTGGCCGAATAGGAAATTTTATTGGACAAGAACTTTATGGAAGGCCGAGCGATGCTCCTTGGGCAATGTTATTCCCCGCTGACCCTGAACAACTGTATCGNCACCCTTCGCAGTTGTATGAAGCATTCGGAGAGGGGGTGCTTCTTTTCATTCTTGTTAGTTGGTTTGCTCGAAAACCACGCCAAGCGGGTTCGATCTCGGGAGTATTCTTAATTGGATATGGGGTAGCTCGTTTTTTAGTTGAATTTATGCGCCAACCGGACCCACAATTTTTACATGAATCTGCGACGTTTGGCCTAATCGATTGGATGACCCGTGGCCAACTGCTCTGTTTGCCGATGATTTTAGGAGGGCTCTGGTTGTGTCGNGGATCGTTTGAATTNAAAAGTAACAANACCAAAAGGGGTTGATTTATGCACCAGTATCTGGAACTGATGCGACANGTTCAAAGAAANGGGCTTGAGAGACAAGACCGCACCGGAATAGGCACGAAAAGCATTTTCGGTTATCAAATGAGATTTGACTTNAGTGCTGGCTTTCCTCTTGTTACCACCAAAAAGATTCATTTTAAGTCCGTTGTCCACGAGTTACTGTGGTTTGTCAGGGGCGACACAAATATNCGCTATTTAATTGAGAACGGAGTAAGTATTTGGAACGACTGGCCCTTTGAAAATTGGTTNAGGGAATCAAAGGTTAAGGGTGATTTNTCGATTCAATCCAAAGGCCGAGAAGAGCAAATGTCGGAATTTGTTGAGCGAATTAAAGTTGACAAAGAGTTTGCGCGTAAATTTGGAGACTTGGGACCAGTCTATGGTAAGCAGTGGAGAAATTTTGAGGGTGTGGACCAGTTGGAGCAAGTCATAAAGGATATAAAAACTAATCCTAACTCCCGTAGACATGTTGTTTCAGCTTGGAATCCGAGAGAGATTCCAGTCATGATTAAGTCCGGTCTGCCGCCATGCCACACACTCTTNCAATTTTATGTGAGTGAGGGGAAACTNTCCTGCCAACTCTATCAAAGAAGTGCCGATATTTTTTTAGGCGTTCCTTTCAATATAGCATCTTACGCACTGTTAACTTCAATGGTGGCTCACATTTGCGAGCTTGGTTTGGGAGATTTTGTTCACACTTTCGGAGACGCACACCTTTATCTCAATCACAGTCGCCAGGTGGAACTCCAGCTGGCGCGGGAGCCGCTTCCCCAACCTAAACTGCGAATCAATCCAGAGGTAACAGATGTAGCTGAGTTCGTTTATGAAGATTTTGAATTGTTGGGCTATGCACCTCATGACGCAATTAGGGCNCCGGTGGCTGTATGATTCGTTTCTCAATAATTGCTGCAACAGGTCGAAATTTGGCGATTGGTTTTCAAAATCAGTTGTTATGGAATATTTCTGAAGATTTGAGACGGTTTAAAGAAATTACCATGGGGAATCCAATNGTTATGGGCCGAAAAACTTTTGACTCTATAGGCAGACCCTTNCCTGGTCGCGCCAATATCATTCTTACACGTGATTCGGAATTTTTTCANAAAAATGTTAGTGTAGCGCATAGTATAGAGGAGTCATATGATAAAGCACTTAGCCTNTGCTCTCGAGATGCTTGCAAGGAGGCTTTTATTATCGGAGGGGAACAGATATATAAATTATGGCTACCATTTGTCTCTAGGCTTTACCTTACGGAAGTGGAATCTGAAAAGATAGGAGATGCTTTTTTTCCAGNNATTGATCNAGACGATTGGGAAGTAAAAGACAGACGGCCNGGGAAGGGCGTNGACAATCTAAAATATACCTTTGTTACGCTGGATCGAAAGGAAAGCCCAAACTTTGTTTAAATGTTTTTATTGTTTTTAAGTAGATTTATTAATAGTGATTTTTAGNACTTCCATTGATTCTTTGACACGACCCTGCTAAAAAGACAGGCCTAGGTTTGTTACAAAGTACTTTANTTAACANGCACAATAAAGTTTTACAAATAAGATTAACTCCATAGAAAGGGCTTAAAATTGAGGGAACCATGAAACAGACATTTATAAAATCATTCATATTCTTTATAACTACGGTTGCTACGTTACTATCTCCATGGGGTGTGGCGACTGAGGTCGGTGATCTCTTGAGGGCAGGAGCCGCAAAGGTAGAGGCGGCGAGAGTCGCGCAGGTAAGGGTCGACCGNATCGCCGATCAGACTGATGGNCTCCTGCAGGAATTCAAACAAGTCAACAAGCAAATCGAGTCACTAAGAGTATATAACTCTCAACTCGAGCGTCAGGTTAGTAGTCAAAAGAAGATGATGTCAGAGCTTGAAGAGTCAATTGCGAATGCAACGGTAATCGAGCGAGGGATAACTCCTNTGATGATAAGTATGCTCGACAGTTTGGAAGATTTTATCGCCCTTGATATGCCATTTAAGAGAGAGCAGCGGTTGGGTGCTATTGAGGAATTGTCAGTAAATTTAGATAGTGCTCGATTTTCTGCTGCTGAAAAGTTCCGACAGATTCTGGAGGTTTATGATATCGAATCGGATTACAGTCGATCACTTGAGACTTACAGGGCAATGATCGACATAAATGCAAATGGTACCGAAGTCGAAGTNGACGTACTCCGGATCGGGCGTGTNGCCCTTGCGTATCAAACCAAAGANAAGTCGCAGACCGGTGCTTGGAATAANGGTAGTGGATCATGGCAGACACTTGGTTCACAGTATCGACGGCCTATTGATCAGGGAATTCGAATAGCNAAGAAGTTATCACCACAAGATGTTATTGAGATGCCCATCACTGCACCGGAGATGCTATAATGAAAAACTCAGTAAAAATAAGCGTTTTGTCTCTGTTTCTAGGGTTTTCGCTGGCCAGCACCTTATTGAATGCTCAAGANGCAAAGAGCCTTGATGAGCTTTTGCAGATGATTGAAACTTCAAAGCGTACGGAGACATCAGAATATAACAAACGTCAAACCGAATTTAACTCNGNTAAAAATGCGCAGGGAAGATTGTTAAAGAAAGCTCAAGCTACTAAGGNNGCTGAGGANCGTCGNTCAGACCAGCTTGAGCAAAATATAAGAGATAATGAGAGGAAGATTGCAGCACTCAGGCAACAATTAGATAAACGTCTGGGCTCTTTGAAGGAGCTCTTTGGACATTTAACTGGGGCGGCTGGAGATGTGCGTGAAAACCTCAAACAATCCGTGGTGAGTTCNCAGATTCCGGGGCGTACTGATTTCCTTGGTGAGTTAATTGATAAAATGAGTAGCGATACNAGACTCCCATCTATTGAAGACATAGAGCAGTTGTGGTTCGAGCAGCAGCGTGAGATGGTAGAGGGTGGTCGTATTGTGAAGTTTGATAGGCAGGTGACTTTAGCAAGCGGAAACCAGCGACAAATGGAGGTAGTGCGGGTTGGAACCTATAACTTATTGGCTGATGGAATGTATCTTGAATATAATCCTGATAGCGGTATTGTCTCAGAGCTTCCCCGACAGCCCGCCGGAAAATACCNGGACAGTGCGGCTGAAATTCAGTCGGCNACNGGCGGTTTTACNAAAGTTGGGTTAGATCCAACGGGGCCNCTCGGGGGAGGGCTTTTGCGTGCNCTAATAAACACACCTACGTTGGAGGAGCGCTGGCATTTTGGCGGTATCGTTGGTTACGTGATTACCGGTGTATTTGCTTTTGCGATCGCACTGGCGTTGTGGAGATTTATCGCTTTATTTATAATGTCTTCGGGAGTTAGCGCGCAGCTAAAAACCTCTACTCCTAACCCTAAAAACCCACTTGGACGGGTTTTNCAAGTTGCAGCGGACAATCCAAGACTTGACCCAGAATCTTTGGAGCTCAAACTTCATGAGGCGGTTTTGAAGGAACGTCCTGCCATCGAGTCGGGACTAAATCTCTTGAAAATCATAGCTATGGTTGCTCCCTTATTAGGGCTTCTTGGAACTGTCACCGGAATGATTATTACNTTCCAGATGATAACGTTGTTTGGCGCTGGAGACCCNAAGGCAATGGCAGGCGGTATCTCTCAAGCGCTTGTTACTACCGTCTTAGGTTTNGTTGTGGCAATTCCTACTGTACTAATGCATACCCTTGTTAACGGGAGAGCCCAGCGTATTTTGCATATCTTAGAGGAGCAAAGTGCCGGTATTGTCGCAGATTCGGTCGAGGCGCGGTGATATGTTTTTAGAGGATCTTTTTGCTGAGGCGAGCAAGTTTATGGATTCAGGGGGGAGTGTTCTCTGGGCTATTGTTGTTCTACTCTTCGTCATGTGGACCCTTATATTCGAGCGTATGTGGTATCTGCGCGGAGCTGTGAGTCGGGATGTAAATATTGCCCTTGAAAAATGGGAGTCGAGGTCCGAGAGACAGTCGAGGCGAGCGCGCCAGGTCAGGGAAAAGCTGATATCAGAGGTAAGTATCAAAATTGATGAAAATATTATGATGATCAAAACACTGGTAGCGTTGGCGCCGCTGTTCGGTCTATTGGGCACGGTGACTGGTATGATTGTGGTGTTTGACGTGATGGCTTTCACAGGCGGTGGGGATGCAAAAGCCATGGCAGGAGGGGTGTCGAAGGCAACGGTGCCCACTATGTCCGGTATGGTTGCGGCTCTTTCCGGCGTTTTTGGCTTGACCTATGTCGAGCGTCATGCGGAACGAGAGAAGCANCTGCTCGAAGACCATTTAACTATGGATCATTAGGAATATTNGTTTACATGACAANATTGAGGAACGTGAACGCAAATGCGGATTAGAACANGTAGTTCTGAGCAACAGGGACAGGCTATCGACTTAACGCCGATGCTGGACGTGGTTTTTATAATGCTGATTTTTTTCATTGTGACCGCATCCTTCATTAAGCTCCCTGGGGTAGAGGTAAGNAAGGTTGACNCAAATACTGCAGATGCNTACAANAAAGTAGGTATTTTGGTTGCCGTAAGCGGCAACAATGAGTTTTGGATAGATAAGAAGCGNGTAGAAACTACTGCTTTGAAACTCAATCTNACGCGACTNTTCAATGATAANCCGAAGGGCGGCATGGTGATACAGGCTGATAATGAATCCAATATCGAATCTGTTGCNAAGGTTGCGGACATTGCCAAGGATATTGGTATTTCTCCNATAGCNGTTTCTGTTGAAAATGACTGAGCTTAGATNATGGCAATATTAAGGCTAGGAACGTCGGCGATANTNGGGCTCNTGGTAACTTTTTCCCTGATCGTATTGATGTTCAAGCTCATTGATTCTGGTAANAAAGAGATNGATGAAAAAGAGGCTATCAAGATTGCTGATTTTTTACATGTGGAAAGGGAGAGGACTACCAACGAAAAGGTAGCTGAAATAGAGAAGCCAGACGAGCCGGAACCTCCTCCNGAGTTGCCCGATGATAATATTGAATTCGAGACTCCAGAGAATATGGTAAGCATGGCTGCAGCGCCAGTTGCGAATAAGCTAAGCGTCGGGCTAGGATCTTTTGCTCGAGACACCGATTTTATTCCGGTATACGTNCCTCAACCCCAGTATCCTCGTCGAGCGCAATCTCGTGGTAAGGAAGGATATGCCGTTATCCAAGTAATAATTACCACCACTGGNGGTGTTAGGGATCCGATAATGGTTGAGGAAGATCCAGAGGGNTGGGGTTTTGGAAGGGCAGCCCTAAANGCTGCAAACAAGCTTAAGTATAACCCTCGAGTTGTNGACGGGGTACCTGAAGAAGTATCCGGTGTGATGTACAAGTTTACGTTCCAGATGCAGAAATAGGGGATTTGCATGAAGTTTTGTGTAATAAGATTTTTGATTTTGGTTTCGGCATTTGCACTTTCGTGTGTAATTTCGGTGGTAAGACCCGAGTTTTCTTTTGTCAGTTCGGTTTATTCAGAAGATAAGAAGACGGAGAAAAAATATAAGGATGTTCAAACACGTAAGCGAGAGTCTGTGGGGGCTAAATGCGCAAAGGCTCTCGAGAAGATACAGGTTACTCTTGAGGAGGAGTTGTGGGCCGAGTCGTTAAAGGCGTTACAGGATGTGGAAGCTAGCAGCAAGACCTGTAAGAGCGACTATGAGCAGACCCAGATTTGGCAGTTTTCTGCTTATGTTTATTTTTCGCTTGATGATTTTCCAAATGCAATCAAGGCGTATCTTAAGGTAGTTGAGGGAATCGGCACTCCTCCAGAAGTTCGGTTAGACGTTCGATATACACTTGCGCAATTATATGCAGCTGAGGAAGATTACAAGAATGCGGCATTTCAGCTTGAGGCGTGGCTGGCGGAGGCTACAATCATTGGAGCGGACCAAAGATATTTTATGGCACAAATATACTATCAACTGGAGCGAAAGGCTGATGCGCTGGTTGCAGTTGAGATGGCTATCGCAGACCAGGAGTCGAAGGGAATCTTGCCGAAAGAGCGTTTTTGGGGGTTACAACGCGTGCTTTATTACGAGAAGAGCGATTACCCGACAGTGATTAAAATTTTGGAAAAGCTGGTGAAGCACTATCCCAAATGGACATATTGGAAGCAGCTTGGAGGTATGTACGGTGAGCGTGAGCGCGAGATGGATCGGCTCGTGAGCACTGAGCTAATCTATTTGAATGACCAGTTAAATAAGGAAAGCGAAGTGATGAGTATGGCATACATGTACCTTGGTGCCGAGGTGCCATATCGTGCTGCTAAGATCATTAATAAAGGAATGCAAGATGGTTACGTGGAGCGCTCATCCAAAAATCTTGAAGTCCTGGGAACTGCATGGTATCAGGCCAGAGATCTTGATTCGGCAGTGTCAGCTCTTGAGGCTGCTTCAGAAAAGGCGGACACGGGTAATTTACAGGCCCGGCTTGCAGGTATTTATCTCGATTTAGGAAGAGATAAGGATGCTTACAGAGCGGCGACTCGAGCCTCTCGGAAGGGAGGGGTTAAACGCCCTGACACTAATTATTTAGTGATGGGAAATGCACTAGTAAACCTTAACTGCTTTAACGATGCGATTAGTGCATTCAAGAAATCGCTAAAAAATGCAAAAGATAAGAAGGCGATGAAATACCCTAGACAGTGGATCAAGTTCTCTGAAAGTGAGGGTTCTAGGTTACAAAAACTTAGAGATGTTGGTTTGAAAATTCGTGCGTGCGGAAAGGCTTAGACTCCCATCTTCTGCCAGCCGTTGAGTGTCAAAAACAAACTGTGTGGTTTTTTGCACGGATTAAATGCTACCCTTTTTGGGAGTATTCGCAAAAAACACCTCAAAGCTGAGAAAGATCTCTCACAGCCCCCTTGTCGGCGCTTGTGGCGAGTTTGGCATAAGCTTTTAACGCAGCAGAAACTGATCTGGGTCGATGCTCTGATGGACGCCAGCCTATTGATTCTTGTGCTTTCCTTCGACTTAAAAGCTCCGCGTCACTCACTATAACATTTATGCTTCGGTTAGGGATATCTATACAAACTATGTCACCATGCTGAATGAGCGCTATGTTGCCGCCCGCTCCAGCCTCTGGAGAAACATGGCCGATAGAAAGTCCTGAAGTGCCGCCGGAAAACCTACCGTCAGTAATTAATGCGCAAGCCTTTCCGAGGTCTTTTGCTTTAATATAACTGGTTGGGTACAACATTTCCTGCATACCCGGGCCCCCACGAGGTCCCTCATATCTTACAATTATGACATCTCCAGGTGATACTTTATCTTCTAAGATGGCTTCTACTGCGGCGTCTTGACTTTCAGTCACAAAGGCTGGGCCTTCAAAGAAAAGTATTGATTCATCTACCCCAGAAGTTTTCACCACACATCCGTCTTCGGCAATATTACCAAATAGAACAGCCAAACCGCCCTCTGAGCTAAAAGCATGCTCGTAATCTCTCACACAACCTTCTACACGGTTTAGATCGAGCGATGGCCACCGTGTGCTTTGGCTAAACGCCGTTTGAGTTGGGATTCCAGCGGGACCGGCCTTATAAAATTTCCTGACCTCATCATTTGCATTTGCAGCTATATCCCATTTGGCGAGTGCCTCGCTAAGCGTTTGAGAGTGCACAGTCGGCAGTTGGTTATGAATTAGGGAGGCGCGATCGAGTTCTCCAAGTATGGCCATTACACCTCCAGCGCGATGGACGTCCTCAACATGATACTCGGGAGTGCTGGGGGCTACTTTACATAACAATGGTACTTTGCGTGATAGCCGATCTATATCATGAAGGTCGAAGTTTATTTTCGCCTCTTGGGCAGCTGCAAGTAGATGTAGGATTGTGTTTGTGGAACCACCCATCGCTATGTCGAGGGACATTGCGTTTTCAAATGCCTCGAAACATGCGATTGAACGTGGGAGAACGCTATAATCGTTTTTCTCATAATGTTGGCGGGCTAGAGAGACAATGGTTCGTCCCGCATGTTGAAATAGTTGTCGCCTGTCGGAGTGAGTTGCCAGCGTAGTTCCATTTCCTGGAAGAGAGAGGCCGAGCGCCTCGGTAAGACAGTTCATTGAGTTCGCAGTGAACATCCCGGAACAGGATCCACAAGTAGGGCAGGCGGAACGCTCATACTCGGCGACGGTGTCGTCACTTGCCGCTTCGTCTGCTGCGATGACCATCGCATCTATAAGGTCAAGAGAGTGCTCTGAAAGCTTTGTTTTACCAGCTTCCATGGGTCCTCCTGAGACAAAAATAGCGGGAATGTTCAATCGCATGGCGGCCATTAGCATGCCCGGTGTAATCTTGTCACAGTTCGAAATACAAACAAGCGCGTCAGCGCAGTGGGCATTTACCATATACTCGACAGAATCGGCAATAACGTCTCTTGATGGCAATGAGTAAAGCATCCCGTCGTGACCCATAGCAATGCCATCGTCCACCGCGATAGTGTGGAATTCTCGGGCAATACCGCCAGCCACCGCGATTTCAGCAGCAACTAGATCTCCCATGTCCTTTAAATGGACATGTCCGGGTACAAATTGGGTGTAGGAATTAGCAATTGCTATCAAAGGTTTTTGAAAATCTTCATCTGTCATCCCGGTTGCGCGCCACAAGGCTCTTGCTCCCGCCATATTTCTGCCTTGCGTTGTTGTATGAGAACGATACCTTGGCATCTGATGCTCCGATAAAAAAATTTTCTGAAGGATAACAGAATTTACAATTTTGCTACACAGCGAATTGAAGATCCATTTTTTTTGAAAGGACTTTAGAATTACGTTTGTAGTTGTACAATAATTTCTTATCTTCGGGCAATAGATCCGGACCGCACTCGGTAAAACCTTTTTCAAGAAACCAGTGGGCTGCATGTGTAGTCAATACGAATAGGCTGCTTATAGATTGTTGTTTTGCTCTCTCCTCAATCACGGTCAAAAGGCGGGAAGCGGTCCCCTGCTTGGTAAAATCTGGGTGCGTGGCAACACAGGCAATCTCTCCCATATTCTCATTAAGAGGATAAAGTGCTGCGCAGCCAAGCATAAAGCCTTCAGGATGGATGCTGACATAAAACTGTTCAATCTCTACTTCTAGTCGCTCGCGAGAGCGCTTAACTAGAATCCCTCGCTGCTCAAGGGGTTGAATTAGCTCAAGCAGTCCCCCGATGTCTTCAATCTTTGCTTGACGTATTGTTTCCGATTTATCCTTTGATATCAGCGTTCCGGCACCTTCTCGGGTAAACAACTCAGACAGAAGTGCTCCGTCAGTTTTTTCGGTAATCAGGTGTACTCTTGCAACTTGTTCAGAGCAGCATTTATAAGCTGACTGTAAAATTTTTCTTTCCAGCCCTGATTGTACTTTGTCACAGGCAATGAGCTGCGCCAAAGTCGCAAGAGACAGTCTTTTTTGTAGCGCACCATCGATATAAACTCCATCGAGAGAGCTGATGAATATGAGTTTCTCGGCCTTCATGAAAGAGGCCACTTCGGAAGCTAAATCTTGGTATGAGAGGTTAAAGACTTCACCCGATGATGAAAATCCAATTGGCGGCATTATAACAACGCAACCACCATCGAGCGCAGATTCTATTGCACCCTTGTCTATGCGGCGGACTTCGCCGCAGAAAAGGTGATCAATCCCATCACGAACGCCAACTGGCTTCGCAATAGTAAAATTACCGCTAACAGCTCGTATTTGAGTGCCGAGCACTGGTGAATTAGGCAGCCCCATAGATAATAATTTCTCCAACTGTAATCGGATCGATCCTATCGCTTCTTCGATGTACGGCATCATTGTGTTATCAGAAATTCTAACATCTTCGTGGAATGTGGATCTAAAACCTGCTTCGCTCAGACGTTTATCTATCTGTGGACGAGCGCCGTGCACGAGAATAATGCGAATACCAATACTATGAAGTACGGCGATGTCTGCCAACAAACTAAAACGATTCGGACCGTCGACGGCCTCTCCAGTCAGAGCAATCACAAAGGTCTTACCCCGATGAGCATGGATGTAAGGCGCGCTCTCACGGAAAAGATTTACATAACTTTTTGATGTCATAATCATAATTATAAGCAACAGTGACCAATAAGTTCATATAAAAATTGGACATTCGGATTAATTCTGTCCAACATGAGGTGTTCGTTCGGTTGATGTGCAACCTCGATATCTCCGGCTCCCAATACGACAACATCCATCCCAAGCTCCTGAAAATATGGGGCTTCGGTGGCAAATGCTACTGAGCCACTTGTGTGTCCAGTAAGTTTTTCGCATAGAGAGACCATTTCAGAGTTTTCATTAGCTTTGAAAGGAGGTACTAAAAGGCGCTCAAGATTCCACTCTGCTCGATCAGCGTCAGCAATCTTGGCGATCTCACTTTCCAGGTCAAACTGTAGCTGATCGATATTCATGCCTGGTAATGGTCTGATTTCAAATGCAAGGAAACAGTGTCCGCATATTCGATTAGCGTTATCTCCACCTCTAATACACCCCAAGTTAAGTGTGGGATAGTCGATTTCAAAGCCAGGATGCTTCTGATGGCGCATACGATCTCTAAGTACCATGAGTTGTGATATGATCTTATGCATTGTTTCCATCGCGTTACGACCTAGATATGGATTACTTGAGTGTCCTGACCTCCCAGTGACGGCAAGTTTTTCAACCATGATACCCTTGTGCATCGATACTGGGCGCATGCCTGTTGGTTCACCTATAATCGCTCGGCGAGCAACCGGAGTTCCTGCGGCCACCAAGGCTCTGGCTCCCCGCATGGAGGATTCTTCATCTGCAGTAGCTATAATTATAAGTGGGTGTCGGAGGTTTTTGNCATGGTGCTGCTGGAGGGCGGCTATTGACAAGGCAAAAAAGCTTTTCATGTCACAACACCCTAAGCCGATCCAAGAGTTGTTTCGCTCAGTGAGTGCGAATGGATTGCTGTCCCACAGCTGCTCGTCACACGGTACTGTGTCGGTGTGCCCCGCGAGAACGAGGCCACCCGGGCCTGTGCCAAGTGTTGCAATAAGATTAGCTTTTTTGTCAGCGAGTTTCATGATCTCGCACTTGAAGCCTAATACCTCGAAATAGTTCGCTAAAAGTGATATTACCTCCAAGTTTCCATGATCCAAGGTCGGATCTATGCTACTAACGGAGTTACATGCTATNAGCCTCGACATTACATCGCTTATTTTGATAGTTGATTTCCTNCCGAGTACATGCTTACCCATATATTATGTCACCACATTAGCACCAAAATATAAGTGTACACTTCACCTGATGACAGCATATTAGGGTTACTTCAGTTCACCTCAGTTTTTGGCGATGTGAGTGCTAAGCTCATCAGATCTGTTTGTTTTTATGTTTTTCTGCCTTAAAGACAATCAAATTACAGGCACNCCTCTGAGTGCCTCTTGAATAGCATTCTGATCTAAATCCAGGTCTTGCATCTCTCCAAGTAAATATTTTTCGTATGAAGACATGTCGAGATGTCCATGTCCACAAAGAGCTGTGAGGATAGTTTTTTTCTCTCCTGTTTGCTTGCAATGAAGTGCTTCTCGTATGGCAGCGGCTATGGCATGTGTTGGTTCCGGCGCGGGGACGATACCCTCTGTTTTCGCGAACATGATCCCGGCTGCAAAACATTCTTTTTGTGCAATGGATATTGCCTCCAAAAGACCAAGCTCATAAATATGGGATACAAGGGGCGCCATTCCATGATAGCGAAGCCCGCCGGCGTGTATAGGTTCTGGGATAAAGTTGTGTCCTAGCGTATGCATCTTCATAAGCGGCGTCATGCCTGCGGTGTCACCGAAATCATACCTATATTCACCTTTAGTGAGGGTCGGACAAGCACTAGGTTCCACACAGCGAATGGTTGGGTACATTTTCCCGTTGAACTTTTCTCGCATAAAAGGAAAGGCTAACCCTCCAAAATTGGAGCCACCGCCAGTGCAGCCAACAAGAATATCTGGCGTCTCGTCAATCTTGGTCATTTGTAGNAGTGCCTCTTCNCCGATGATGGTCTGATGCATNAGAACATGGTTAAGNACACTTCCGAGCGCATATCGAGTGTTTTCATTTCCCACTGCTTCGCTNACAGCTTCTGAGATGGCTATACCCAGAGATCCTGGGTGGTTTTCGTCTTGCGCCAAGAGTGTACGNCCATATTCAGTCAACGAAGAAGGACTGGGGTGCACTTTTCCACCCCAGATTTCCATCATCGTTTTTCTGTAAGGTTTCGCACGATAAGAGGCTGCAACTTGCCAAACTTCACACTCCAAACCGAATTGCGCGCAAGAAAATGCAAGGGAGCTTCCCCACTGACCAGCTCCCGTTTCAGTTGTGAGTTTCTTCACACCCTCCAAAGCGTTATAGTATGCTTGAGGCACTGCGGTATTTGGTTTATGGGATCCTGCGGGACTGACACCCTCATATTTATAGAAAATTTTTGCAGGCGTATCAAGTAATTTTTCAAGCCGACGTGCCCTAAATAATGGTGTCGGTCGCCATAATTTATAAACGTCTAGAACTTCACCCGGAATGTCAACAAAGCGTTCAGTCGTCATCTCTTGTTCGATTAGGGCTTTAGGAAAGAGAGGAGCAAAATCCTCGCTTGTCGCCGGTTGCCTCGTGCCTGGGTGCAGAGGGGGAGGCATCGGAACTCTTAGATCTGCTGTAATGTTGTACCATTGAGTTGGAATTTCGTTTTCTTCAAGAAGTATTTTATTGGGATATGTCATAGCGCTTTTTCCAGAATGTTGGTTTTAATTTTGTTGCGTTTAGTCGTCCAATGCTTTCAGTCCAGCTGGATTGTAATCCACTTCCAACGGGTCATTATATCTANNTCTGCATCCGTGCCCTCTCGGCCGAAACCACTCATTCCATTTCCCCCAAAGGGCACATGAGGTTCATCTTGGATCGACATTGCGTTTATATGTACCATCCCTGCATTAGACTGCTTGGCAACTTTCAACGCGGTCGTTATGTCTCGGGTGAAGAGTGAGAAGCTCAAACCAAATTCAGTGTCGTTAGCCATATTTACGGCCTCTTCAACCGTGTCCACAGTATAGATTGATGTAACGGGTCCGAAAGTTTCCTCTCGAAAAACGCTCATACTTTGATCAACGTTCGTCAGAATTGTTGGAGGACAACAGGCTCCTTTCCATCCTTCCTCTCCATGAAGCCTGATTGCCCCCTTGGCAAGTGCATCATTAATGTGATTTTTTACCCTTTCTTGCTGTCGATCACTTATTATAGGGCCGATAGCAGTCTGGGGATCCGATAAGTCACCGACTTTTATACTGGCAGCAATGTTTTTAAANGCAGGAATGAATTTATCGGCGATNCCCCTCTGTAAGATGATTCGACTAGAGGCCATGCATGCTTGTCCTTGAAAGAAAAAGATTCCCAACATTGCCGCCTCAAGTGCTTTGTCTANGTCTGCATCATCAAGCACGACAAGTGGGTTTTTTCCTCCTAGCTCCAGTGTAATCGGTTTTAAATCTTTTGCAGCCAANTCAGCGACGTGTTTTCCAATGCGGGGTGACCCACAGAAGTTGATTGAGGCAATATCTTTATGGCTTGTAAGGTGGTCCCCGATCTCAAATGGGTCGCCTGTTACATAGTTAAAAACGCCAGGAGGGGTGCCGGCTTCTGCCAATGTTTCTGCAAATTTTACGGTGACTTGCGTAGCAAATTCAGAGGGAAGCAGCACAGACGTATTACCTGTNGCGATAACCATGGCAATTTGTTTAACATTTTTCAAGAGCGGCACATTAAATGGGGTAATGCACGCGATTATTCCAACGGGCTCCCTCACCGACATACCAAATGCGCCCGGTCGGTCAAGTGGCATAGTTTCACCTGTCAACCGCCTAGGAACGCCCGCTGCAGCCCTAAATGCATTTATGCAGTAATCCACCTCGAACTGAGCTTTCATTATGGGAGAGCCAACCTCGTCGATTAATAGCTGCAAGTACTCTTCTCTATCACGCTCAACAAGTGCTGCAGCACGACTTAGAATTACCTCGCGATCCTTTGCCTGCGTCTGACTAAAGGAAACAAAGGCTNTCTTAGCAGCCGCGACAGCCTTATCTATATCAGCGGTTGTTCCTTTGGCGACCTTTGCTATGATTGACTGGTCAGACGGATTTATGTCGTCGAAGTACAAACCACCAGAGGGAAGTGCCTCTTGGCCATCGATCCATAGATTTGATGTTTTCATTTTACTCATGTCCTCGTTTCATTTGTGTTAAAAGCATTTTTCTCGCATGAGAGTTTTCAATGCGAGGGTTTCTTCCATATGTCGGCATCTTGAAGAAGCTGTACTTGTTTTTTAAGGACCTCCTTCTCGTACTCTGCATGCTTCATCGGAGCNCGATTTAAGTAAAGATTTTTTGGGTATATGGGATCTTTATAAACAATCTGATATAGCTCAGTGCGCAGATCTTTCATCCAGTTAGTCCAAAGAGAATTTTGTCTGTGGGAGCGCATCGCCTCTATGTTTATGGGCCCACAGACGCTTGTNGAAACGCCTCCATAGCGCTGTTTCCCTACGATTTGNCCTCGATAGTCAACAATCATGGATTGTCCACCAAAAGTATCTACTGGGGTTTCCTCCTCCTGAGTGAGGTAATAGGTTCCCATATTGGGGGCAATGATAAACAAGTTATTGTCAAGTGCTCGAGCCCGAGTCTGAATTTCAAAATAGTCATTNGANGCTGCGGGNTGAGGGATGGAGGCCCGATAAATTANNTCTGCTCCATTCATGGCCAGTGCTCTAGCATTTTCTGGNTAAGACCCCTCGTTAGCCATCATAATACCCATTCGACCAATTTCGGTATCGACCACCGGCCAGAAACTTTCTAACGTATTTCCATANCGCTCAATCCACCAGTCGTAAATATCATGNGGACACACGGANTGTTCAACCGGATAAAGCGGGGCCACCTTAAAGTGTTTGAGAATTATTTCACCCACCGGATCCATTATAAAACCGACGTTGAAAAAGCGGTCAGGGATCTCCTCATGCCGCATTTTGGCTTGTCCCATGACATAAACTCCATGCCTNTGGGCAATTTTTTCGGCGATCATATCAGTTTCTGGTCCGGGNATATCGATCGCGCACTCGCGCGCGTAAGTTACATGATCCGCGTCCATCACNTCATCATTGAAGCCTTGAAGTGCACCCTCNGGCAGAGCAATTAATTTTACCGGAAGATCCAGCGAAGATAGCCATAGAGCTGCGTTTGCCATCGATGCTAGGTGCTCAATATTCTTGAAGATCTCTTCGCGTGTCCTTATTCCCCAGACTGTTGGAACTAGACCNACGGCATTGTAAGTTTCGATCATAATATTTATTCGCCTGTATTAGTGGCACTTGGTTATAATTACCGGAAAGTTTGTTAATTTAACCTTTCGTAAGAGGTATAACAACTGCCGAGGCACAAATTTTAGCGGGGAGACTTGGTCTCATGAATAATATGACATCCGAAGAACTTCGGTTGATGGTTAACACACGGCCTATGACCTTTTTTCAAATTACTNCAATAGGCCTTTGTGTCGTAATCAANATGTTGGATGGTTTCGACGTTTTGGTGATGTCCTTTGCTGCGTCATCTGTATCTTCTGAGTGGGGTCTGTCCCCCAGCGATCTTGGAATTTTGTTGAGTGCTGGGTTGATCGGTATGGCCGTTGGATCCGTTTGGCTGGGTCCTTACGGAGATCGATTTGGTCGCAGGCTTCTNGTACTNGCTTGTCTGGTGGTNATTACCCTCGGTATGCTTCTATCNTCTCAGGTGGCNGATAAGTATCAGTTAGTAGGGTGCAGATTCTTTACGGGGCTGGGTATCGGTGGAATGTTGGCGACCCTNAACACTATGGTTTCTGAGTTTTCAAATGANAGNAAGCGAGGCCTGTGNATAAGTATTTTACAGTCCGCTTACCCAATGGGTGCNATNGTNGGAGGCATNATCTCAGTATACNTNCTGTCNGAATTTGGTTGGCGATCGCTCTTTATTTTTGGTGGTCTGTCGTCATTGGTCATGATCCCGATAGCTTACTGGACCCTTCCTGAGTCAATGGATTTTTTACTCTCGCGAGGAGGTAAAAATTCGGTCGATCGTATCAATGAGCTCTCGGCGAAGATGGCCCTGCCGAATATTAACATCACCAACTCGAGTGAAGATCGAAAAGAATTAGTGAATCTGAGGACTCTGTTGTTGCAATCTTACATCAAAAAAACTTTTTCCATTTGGTGTGCGTTCTTTTGTCTGATGTTCGCTTTTTACTATGTAGTCAGCTGGACGCCAAAGTTGTTAGTCGATGCGGGGCTCACGACGACTCAGGGAATTTCAGCGGGTATATATCTCCAGGTGGGAGGGATCTTCGGTGCTATAAGCCTCGGGGTATTGTCCGCTCAATTTGACGTCAAACGGTTAACTACTGGCTACTTGGTCATGAGTGTTGTTTTGATGTTGGTCTTTGGTCTGGCGGAACTGAGTCTCCTAAGTCTAATGGTATGTGCCTTTGTGACAGGTTTTTTTCTCATCGGTGCAATGATTGGCCTCTATACAATCGCCCCCGCGTTGTACCCCGTGCGTCAGAGGGTCACCGGAATCGGCTGGGCCATTGGGATTGGTAGAGTTGGTGCTATTCTTTCGCCACTAATCGGAGGCATATTGCTGTCTTACGGGCTGAGTTCATCTCAGAGCATGGTTTTTTTTGCATTCCCTCTTTTAATTGCTTCGGTTGTTGTTTGGCGAATACGAGTCGTTAAGAATCCTCTTTAAATTCAACTGGGACGTTAAAATTTTGTCTTAATGGTGTAGTATTGCGCACAGAAATTGTTAATTACAACCTTTGGGGAAGAGAATATGTTTAGTGAGTCATGCATAGCTGTATCCGGTGGGGCCAGCACCCCATCTTTGCGTCAGTGGTATATCAAGCATTGTCATAGGAGGCTTGTTTTTTTAATGAGCACGATACTTATTACGTTAGGCTCCGGGTTTGCGTCAGCGAATCTCGAGGAAATAGTGGTTACTGCGAGGAAGAAAGCTGAGGGATTACAAGATACACCAATCTCCATTACGGCACTCTCAGGTGAGCGCCTTGAAGATATGGGATTAACTCGAGTTACACGTTTACAAGAAATTACCCCAAACCTCGTTTTTCAGAATACTCCTACTTTCAGCGGGGCCGGAAATAATGCAGCAGTTTACATAAGGGGTATCGGGCAACGGGATTTTATTCCTACGATAGATCCCGGTGTGGGAATTTATGTTGATGAGGTGTATCTGGGACGTTCTGCGGGCGCTGTATTTGACATGATCGACATAGGACAAGTTGAAGTGCTTCGTGGTCCTCAGGGCACTTTGTTTGGCAGGAACACGATCGGTGGAGCCATCAGTATTTCTACAAAAAAGCCGGAAAACCTCGCTGCCGGTAAGTTAGACGTCAAGTTTGGCAATGATGGCCGCCAAAACGTTCGTGGAATGTTAAATCTGCCTATCTCAGAGTCATTGTTTATGCGCGCAAGTGCGACCATGATGGAACAGGATGGATATGTCTTCCGGCCCTTCGATGGAAAGGATCTCGGTAATCAGGACTATTCTAGCGCGCGTGTGGCTCTCAGATGGAAAGCTTCGGAGACTTTTACCGCAGACCTTTCAGTGGAGCAGTACGATGACTTTACTAACGGACCGCCGATGTTGATTACTCGGGTCGATGGGTTCCCCACAAACTTAAATGCGGTTACGCCCCCTGTCGGTCCGCCAGGAAACTTCCCTTATACCAATAATATTTTTGCGGGCTTTGGACCTGAAGGCCCTGATCTGTCGAATTTAATTTGCGAGTCCGCCGATGCTCCAGCGACTTGTTATACGACGGCTAATGCTGTAACAGGAGACAACACGAACCTCGGCACTGGACCGAACTTTTCTGAGATGAAAAATGATGCAGTTTCTCTTATTCTCTCTTGGGAACTTGATGCGATGACTGCAAAGCTGATTGCTGGAAATAGGTCTCTCGACGGATCCTTTGCATCGGACCGAGACGGATATCATCAGTCGGACGGCGATAATTGGGTCCCAGGTGGACCGCCGATAGAGATCAATCCGGTGACTCACTATTTTGATACATTTATTCAAGACCAGACTTCGATCGAGCTACAGCTTTCTGGAATGCATCTGGAGGATCGCCTCGATTGGATTGTGGGTGTTTATGCATTTGAGGAGGATGGAGAGAATATTAACCCTGTCGATTTCACTCCAGCATCAATTCAGAGCGGAGGTTATTTTGATTACTCAAGCAATGCAATTTTTGCGCAAGTAACTATGGAAATTACCGATGCAATTTCGGCAACGACGGGTATCCGTCATACCAAAGAGGATCGAGATTACACGCCAGATCAGTACTTCGAAGAGCTGCCTCTCGGTCCCCCTCCATTTTCGTGTTACACCTCAACAGGTGATACGAAGGTGTGCGAGCTTGGTGACAGAGTGGTTCCTTATGAAACAGTCAATAATGAGATGTCTGAGACCACACCAATGTTGAATTTGGCGTTCACAAGTCAAGATGGGAACATGATCTATTTCACATACAGTGAAGGTTTTAAAGTCGGGGGTTTTAATCAGCGCATTTTCCCACCAGAGCCAAGTTTGCCAACATTCGCCCCAGAGTATGCAACTTCCTATGAGGTTGGAACAAAGGTCGAGCTCTTAGACACTTCCTTGAGAATTAACACTGCCATGTTCCTTAGTGATTACAGTGATTTACAGCTGTTGATTGCTGAGCCAAGCCGAGTGGGCCCTTATGTAACTAATACCGGAGAAGCGACTATAAAAGGTTTTGAGTTGGAGATGTCCTTTGTTACAACTGACTTCATATTCGTTGACCTATCGATCGGATATACCGACGCGGGTTACGACAAGTTGAGTCAAGCGGCACTCGATGCTGACCTTTCCGTTGATTCACCCTTCGGTTTTATCTCGGAGTGGAATACTCACCTGTCGGTTACGAAGAGCTACGAGTGGGAGGGGGGGACCATTACTCCGAGACTTGATTGGGCATTCCGATCGGGCTGGTACACTAACGCGAGCGGTGTG
Source organism: Porticoccaceae bacterium (assembly GCA_002720735.1). Taxonomy (GTDB): domain Bacteria; phylum Pseudomonadota; class Gammaproteobacteria; order Pseudomonadales; family Porticoccaceae; genus TMED48. The sequence continues at coordinate 3,234 of PBJN01000026.1, read as the reverse complement.
GCTTTGAGACAGGCGTGGTTGGACGCGCCCGAGCTCTACCAGCCAAGTTATTCTGTGGTAAATGTTAGCGCTCGTTGGGAAAGTTTGGAGAAAGGCCTTTCAGTGACTGCTGGTGTCGAGAATTTAGCGGACGAAAAGTACAAGATTTTTGGCGATTATCAGCCCAATTTTGGAAGTGATGCCGAGGCTTATGATCGCGGACGTCAGTGGTTTTTAATGTTTGGGTACGAATTCTAGGGAATTTTTTAAGGCTTACAAACCTTTCGGGTCCTCACTCCAGTGAGAACCCGATATGATCCAGGGGGTAGGGGAATGTCATTTTCAGATCGCGATGGAAAGATTTGGATGGACGGTGAGTTGATAGATTGGCGAGAAGCTAAGGTGCACCTTTTAACGCATACGCTTCATTATGGGAGCGGCGTTTTTGAGGGGGTTCGAGCCTATGATTGTGGACACCTTGGAACCTGTATCTTTCGCCTCACCGAGCACACCAAAAGACTTTTTAGCTCAGCTAAAATAATGCATATGAGCATCCCATTTTCTCACAAAGAAATTAACGAGGCCCATCGAGCAGTCGTTCGAGCAAATCACCTAACAGAGGCCTACATAAGGCCTCTGGTCTTTTATGGGTCCGAGGGTATGGGTCTTAGGGCCGAAAATCTAAGGGTACATGTTGGAATAGCTGCCTGGCATTGGCCTAACTACTTAGCTCCCGAAGCTATGGTTAGTGGTTTGAAAGTAAGGACGTCCTCCTACTGCAAGCATCACGTAAACAGTTCGATGTGTAAGGCAAAAGCCTGTGGCAACTACCTCAATTCCATGTTGGCGTTGAAGGAGGCCTTAGACGCTGGTTGTGACGAGGCTATGCTTTTAGACACCGAAGGATTTGTGGCGGAGGGTAGCGCGGAGAACTTTTTCATGGTTCGAGATGGTATAATATATACCCCAGATTTGACATCTTGCCTTGATGGGATTACTCGAAACACGGTTTTTATATTAGCTGAGGATTTGGGGATGCAGGTGCGTGAGAAGAGGATAACTCGTGATGAGGTCTATATATGTGACGAGGCTTTTTTTACCGGCACTGCGGCCGAGGTGATGCCAATACGGGAATATGATGGTCGTATAATCGGCAGCGGTATGCGAGGCCCCATAGCGGAGCGGTTGCAGAAGTCCTACGTTGAGCTTGTGCGTGGTGCCGGGAAGCAGAAATACAGAGAATGGTTAGTGCCGGTAGCCACTTAATGCCCTCCGCTGATTTGGCTTCTGTATTAAAGACTTACTTGATAAACCTCGACACCTCTGAGGACCGTCTGCATGTCATGCATGGTCGTGCTCGGTCCGTTGGCCTCAGTTTTCAGAGGATACCGGGGATACTTGGCTCAGATCTCCTTCTGGATCGGCTTGAGGAGGTTGATATAGCAGCCTATGAAAAGTGGCATGGAAAGGCTCTAAACCCTGGCGAGGTTGGTTGTTACCTATCGCATATTTCTGCCTTGAGGAGATTTTTAGCAAGTGATGCCGAATTTGGATTAATTTTAGAGGATGATGCTAATTTCCCAAGAAATTTTCAATTGTTGATTCACTCTATAATTGCAAATTCTTGCTGTTGGGATGTAGTGAAATTATCGTCATTCCATTCGGGTACCCCTGTCAATGTTACCGCATTAGAGGCCGGTTATCATCTGGCCGTACCGTTATCTCGGTTAAACAACTCCAATAGTATCCTTTATAACCGAGTCGCTGCTGAAAGGTTGGTTCGAGAGCTCCTGCCAATGAGGTTACCTTTCGATCATGCAGTTGAACGAGCGTGGTTATATGGATTGAGATTTCGTTCAATCAATCCAATTCCTTGTGATGCTGACACAGGTATGGAATCGGAGATAGGGTACTCATATCAATTAAAATTCCCCGTGTATCGACGCCTACGCTGCTTTTTGTTTCGTATTCGCACGGAATTAATGAGGATTTGCTTTGGACTTCAGGAGATTTTTAAAATTTTTGTTTCAAGGCATCGTCCCTAATTTTGGGGTGTAATCACGTGTTGATTAGACTAGTATCATAGGTTATGCAAGCAATAGTTAACTACTGATGTTTCAGAAATGGGGTCACTCGGCAGCACTCTTTTTTTACAGTGTTTCGTTTTATGTTTTGATCCCTGTAATTATTACCCGATTATTATTCAAATCGTTAAAGGCTCCAGCGTATCGAATCCGACTGCGCGAGAGGTGGGGTTTTGTCCCTCGAAGATCTGATGAAAACCTCGTGTTTTGGGTGCATGCGGTGTCTGTGGGAGAGAGTGTTGCCGCAACTCCAATGATTAAGGCGCTTTGTGCAAATAACCGTGAATTGATTGTACACGTAACTTGTATGACTCCAACGGGGTCTCAACGTATACAGAGTACATTTTCAGATCAACTTGGAAAAACAATAACTCACTCCTACGCGCCTTATGATCTTCCTGATTCGGTGAGACGATTTTTAGGGCGAATTAGACCTGATATGTTGATTGTTATGGAGACAGAGCTCTGGCCAAATATAATTTCGTTATGCCGTAAAAAAAATATACCTGTCGTTTTAGCAAATGGACGAATGTCTGAAAAGTCAGCAAATGGTTATGAGCGATATGCGTTTTTCACAAGACGCATATTTCAGCAGTTATCAAGCGTGGCGGCTCAAACTGATGTTGACGCTGCTCGCTTTATACGGCTCGGAGCACCAGAATCCCACACCACAGTGACGGGTAACATAAAGTTTGACATGGTGATCGAGAATAGTCTCCGGCAGACTGCAAGACACCTTCGATATCGACTCTGTGCCAGAGGGGAGCGTCCAATTTGGGTTGCAGCAAGCACCCACCCTGGGGAGGAAAAGATTGTGCTTGACGCCTTTTTTTCTGCACGAAAAAAAATCTTTAATCTTCTTCTGGTAATTACTCCGCGTCATCCAGAGCGCTTTAAGGGTGTGCTCAGAATGTGTACTTCTAGAGGGTTTCGTGTTGCTTTAAGCAGCAATATGCCAACTGATGAAGAGTTTGATATTCTCGTAGGAGACTTAATGGGGGAACTAATGGCGTACTATGGGGCTTGTGATGTCGCATTTGTTGGCGGTAGTCTTGTGCCAGTAGGCGGACACAATCTTATTGAGCCGGCCATGTGGGGACGACCTATTTTGAGTGGACCGTATCTCTATAATTTCTCGCAGACCGCTGAGGCTTTGGGTTTCTCTCGAGGA
>PBJN01000002.1 GCA_002720735.1 Porticoccaceae bacterium | reverse complement strand
CAACAGCGAGACGGGATCCGCCATATCTTGATAAAAATGATCATGGTGTAAGATCATCTGCGTCAAGCCCGGCACCCCCAAAAGCGCCGCGCCGCGCCGCGCCAAACCATAGCGCCCGCGCCGCTGGCGGCGCAGCAGCTTCAACGCAACGCCTGCTTGCAATAAAATTTCCATNCGCGCGACGGGCACGCGAGCACGATCCGCCANCGCTTCCAGCGACAACGGACCATCGAGCAAATGCTCTAAGGTGTTCAACTTCACCAACGCATAAAGCGCCTGCGATTGAACAAACCCCATCACCAAGTCNAAAAGGGCCTCTCCTTCTTGGCGTGCAACCCGCCGAAGAATCGGCACCTTACTGATAAATCTTTGAAAATTCGGGCTTGCAAAGATNTTATGGGGCANGCCCCCAAATGCAATTCTACCGCTTGGTTTTGCCAAAATCAGATCGGCCACTGTCATCCGTTACACCGAAAAAGTTGACCGTGACGCAGGGATCAAGCGCTCAGCCTGCAGGCTGACCATCTGCGCCAATTGCGCCTCACCCGGACATGAGGGTATCGACGAAATTGCCCCGCCGAGTATATCTTTCAGGCGTTTTGAAGCGCCCTCAACACCCAACTCTGCAACCGCGTTCGGGCGGCCATGCAGATCATCTTGGCCAGCGGGTTTGCCCAATGCCTCGGTGTCGCAAAGCACATCGCGNAAATCATCCGCAACCTGGAAGGCTTCGCCAATCCGCGCACCAAGCTCATACCAANGCTCAGCCTCTTGGCCCGCGGCCACNGCGCCCATTTGCGTGGCTGCAACGAATAATGCGCCAGTTTTGCTCCGGTGATAAGCGGCCAGATCAATCCGGCTTTCGCTTTCCCAGCCTTGCCCGGCACAAATGCCATTTGGCATACCCGTTTGCTTGGCCAAAATTTCNACCAAATTGATCGCCCGCAGCGGATCGTTATGTTTTTCCCGGGCCAAAATTTCAAAGGCTAGCACGATCAAACTATCGCCAGCTAAAACCGCTAAAGGCTCTGAAAACTCTTTATGAACCGTCGGCTTTCCGCGACGCAAATCCGCATCATCAAAACAAGGCAGATCATCNTGANTCAAACTTGCACAATGGATCAATTCAAGCCCCGCAGCCGCGGCNTCGCTTATCTCGGGGCGATCATCTCCACAGGCCATAGCCACCGAAAGTAANATCGTTGGCCTGATTCGAGCCCCGCCTGGGAATAACGCGAAATCAAGCGCATGCGCGAGCTTACGCGGGGCACAGCTTGCCTGGCTAAGCTTTACCGCCGCCGTCAGTGCCGCCTCTATACGCTTTTTGGGGCCCATTATGGTTCCTTTTTGCCATATTGTCTCATTTAGTTGACATATTTGTGTAAATGATACTGGACAGTTTGGCATTNAGAGTCAACAATTGCTTTATGAACCTGTCAGTGATTTCAAAACGGACCAAAGGCGAGGTGATNGTAATTGGCGCCGGTATTGCCGGTTTAGCCGCTTCGTTGCGTTTGGCGCATCGGGGATTTTCAGTCACTATCCTTGAACGTCATGCGGGTCCGGGTGGTAAAATGCGTGGTTTNTCAAGCATAGCAGGGCCGATAGATGCCGGCCCTACGGTTTTGACCATGCGGCCAGTCTTCGAAGATCTGTTTCGCTCTGTCGGAGAGCAAATTGAAGATCATCTGACATTGGTTCGACAAAAAATACTGGCGCGACATTGGTGGCCAGATGGCAGTTCGCTCGATTTATTTGATGATTATGAAGCCTCTCAAGAGGCTATCTATGAATTTGCGGGGCTGAAAGCTTTTGGCGAATTTCAAGAATTTTTTAAGCGCACGCAACGGCTCTTTGCGGCTTTTGACGCCCCGATGATGCGNGCAGCNCAGCCNANCCAAGCCGAAATTATAAAATCGGTGTTGAAAAAGCCCTCTTTGGTAAGCGATNTNGCCCCTTGGCACAGCCTATCAAAAATGCTTCAGAAGCAATTCAGCGATCCGCGCTTGGCGCAATTATTTGGCCGCTATGCCACCTATGTTGGCGGNTCGCCTTATGCCGCCCCCAGCTTGCTATCGTTGATTTGGCAGGCCGAAGCAAATGGCGTGTGGGCGGTTAAGGGCGGCATGCATAAACTGGCCAAGAAGCTGGTAGAGCTGAGCGAAAACCGCGGCGCCATTTTTCATTATAACAGCCATGTCAGCCGGATTTTGACAGAGAATGAAAANGTGATCGGCGTGACGTTGGAGAATGGNGAAAACATCAGCGCGGATGCGGTTGTGTTTAATGGCGATCCNCGCGCATTGGCCACGGGCGCNATGGGCCCAGACTGCCAGAAAATTGCNCCTCAAACGCTAAAAGACAAGCGCAGCTTTTCGGCCCGCGTCTGGAGCTTTGCGGCGCAGGTAACCGGCCCTGATCTGATTCATCACAACGTATTCTTTGGGCAGCATTCAAAATCCGAATTTGACGATCTTGCCGAAGGTCAAATGCCCGTTGATCCAACAATCTACATCTGCGCCCAAGATCGTGGACAAAACGCCCCCTATCCCAAAACAGAGCGATTTGAGATCATTCTTAACGCGGCCCCTGTTAGCGGAGCACAAACGCTGGAGAAGGAGTTTGAAACATGTCGGACACGCACTTTCGACACGCTGGGCAGGTTCGGGCTGGACTTCTCGCTCCTTCCAAAAGAAGAGGCGCTGACAACACCAGCGGATTTCGCCAGCATGTTCCCAGCCTCGGACGGTTCGNTTTACGGGCAGAGCCCACATGGTCTGACGGCGGCCTTCCGGCGGCCAAGAGCACGAACGCAGATTCAGGGTCTNTATCTGGCCGGGGGCGGAGCTCATCCGGGNGCGGGGGTGCCGATGGCAACACTCTCCGCGCGGCACGCGGCCGAGGCGATCATCAAAGACCTAACTTCAACATCATCGTCCCCCCAAATGGATATGCATGGTGGTATATCGACGGAGTCGATCGAACTGCGCAGCGCGCGGTTTCAGTCATCGGATTCATAGGCTCNGTTTTTTCGCCTTGGTATCGTTGGTCGGCTCGTAAAGACCCTGAAAACAACGTCTGCATCAATGTCGCGACCTATGGCCCAGGCGGGCGCTTCACGATGACCGACCGAGGNCGCAGCGCTTTGCGTCAAAGCGACGATCGTTTCGAAGTGGGACCTTCAAGCCTGCGTTGGGAAGCGGGCAAATTGATCATCGAGATTGATGAAATCAGCGGTCCGCCGATTATTTCACGCGTGCGCGGACGCATCACGCTCACGCCCAGCGCGATCACCGATCAAGAATTGGCGCTCACACGCGATGGCGCGCATATATGGCGGCCATTTGCGCCCACCTCGCATATTAAAGTCGACCTGAACGGAGAGGGTTGGCAATGGGATGGCCATGGATATTTCGATGCCAATTTTGGCACGCGCGCCTTGGAAGAAGATTTTTCATATTGGACATGGGGCCGGTTTCCAACCCAGCTAGGCAGCACCTGCTTTTACGATGCCACCCGCTTGGATGGCAGCGTGTTAGAGCAAGCGGTTACATTTAACCGCGAGGGCGCGCTGGTCGACACGCCGATGCCCCCCAAAGCGCGCTTGCCGCGCAGCCTTTGGGCGGTTGCCCGCGAAACCCGNGCAGATGCAGGATACCNGCCAAAACAAGTCAAAAGCATGCTGGATGCCCCATTTTACAGCCGCTCAGCGGTGAAAACCAAAATCAACGGCATAGAAACGGTGGGCGTACATGAGGCTTTGGATTTGGTTCGCTTCCGAAGTCCACTGATCAAACCTATGTTGGCGGTACGGGTTCCCCGCCGCGCTAATTGGAAATTTGATTAAGACTGATCGGACGTTGGTTTGGATTCAGGTTTAAAACGCTTGCATTCAACGCTCCGGCCACGCTAACCCAAAGCAAATAGGGAAGGAACAACAGCCCCGAGAGCGTATCAACCTTCCAAAGTGATATCAAACAGGCCGCCACTGAAAGCCAAAGACCGATCAACACGATCAGCCCCAANCGCAAATTCCTAAGACCAAAGAATACGGGCGTCCANAGCGCATTCAAGGCAATCTGCAAGCTCCAAAATGCCATAGCTAATCCGTTTTCTGGCAAGCCCGCAACGCGCGCACCAGCCAACGACATGCATAAATACAAGCTCGTCCATGCCACCGGGAACAACCAATTAGGGGGCGTCCAGCTGGGTTTGTTCAATTGTTTGTACCAAGCGCCGGGGGGAAACAAGCCCCCGGTTGCGCCAGCCGCAAAACAGGCGACCAAAAAGATTAAAAACATCATCCAATCCATCTCTGGGTCTCTCATTTAAAGGGTTTAACGGATCAAACTGCCGTTTTTGACGATATCGCCTTCGCGCAATTGCTGCAGGGCCAAAACGATTTTATCGCTCCAATCGCGCTTGCCAGANGCTTGCTCTGCCGCAGCATCGACCAAAAATTGCACTTCTGGTAAGGGTTTGGCGTAAAGCACCGCTGATTGCGGCATCGCAATACTGACCCCAGTGCTTAAGATTGAGCGCGCCAACCAGCCCAGTTTCTGCAGCTTATTTGTATGCGCGCGCTGCGTGATTGTCTCATATCCAAGCGCTTGAACTTCACTGCCAATTCCCGCGTAAATATAACGTGCNGCATAGATACCCGTGCGTGATCCCAAGGGTAATTTGCTGATGCCCGCCTCCGAACGGTANTAAAGCCGATTGCTTTCCATCAACAGGCGCCGCACCATTTGCCGCACCGCTTTGGTGGGGCGAGGATTGTCAAAAAACGCATCAACCTCAAGGCCGGCCTGTTGCATCCAATCCAGCGGCAGGTAAATCCGCCGCTCTAACGCATCTTCGCCCACGTCACGGGCGATATTGGTCAGCTGCATTGCAACCCCCAGATCACACGCCCGCGCTAACGCGTTTGGGTCGCGGATTTTCATCAAAACACACATCATTGCGCCAACCGCTGACGCCACGCGGGCCGAATAAGAAAATACATCCGACAGACTGTAATAGCGCTTATCCATTGCATCCCAAGCCAATCCTTCTAGCAAGGCTTCAGGCAAGGCACGCGGCATGTTAAAATCTTCTACCATTTGGGCAAAGGCACGGTCCATTGGCGTATTTCGGGGCCGACCCGCATAGGCCGCATCCATCCGCTCTTCCAAGCCAAGAACAGCCGGTGCTTTATCGGCCTGCAAATCCACCTCATCATCAGCAAGGCGGCAAAACGCATAAAGCGCCAAAGCCGGGTCGCGGACCTTTTTAGGCAAAACTTTAGAGGCTGCGTGAAAGGATAACGAGCCGTGCCGAATCGCCTCTTCGCAATACGCAAGATCTTTGGGATCAATCATGATAAGCCTTCCAATGCTGCGCCTCTGGAACCAAATGATTTAGTACTTCTGAGGAGGTAACCACGCTGGGAAGCCCCGCACCCGGATGCGTGCCGGCCCCCACCAAAAACATTCCGCGGATTTCTTCGCTGATATTATGCGGGCGGAACCAGGCCGATTGAAAAATCCGCGGCTCTAGCGAAAACCCTGCGCCATGCGGGCTAAGGTAGCGGCTTTGAAACGTTTCAGGGGTAAAAATTTCAGAAGCTGCAAGATCATCAGCAAAGCCCGGCAATAGCTGGCTATGCAACACATCTTCCACTTTCTGTCGATACGGCGCGCAGGCCTTTTGCCAATCCACTGGATCCGAGCCCACCAGATTGGGCACAGGCGATAAGGCGTAAAATGTATCATCACCGGGCGGCGCAACGCTTGGATCCGTGACNGAGGGGCGGTGCAAATAGATNGACATATCATCGGCCAAATGTCGCTTTTGAAAAATATCCNTCAGCAAACCGCGATATCGNGGGCCATTTAATATCGTATGATGCCCCACATCAGCCCATTTATCCGCGGTGCCCTTGGTGCCGAAATACCAAACAAACAGCCCCATCGACCAGCGCGCGCGGCGCAGCCGCGCAGGCGTCCAGCGGCGCTTTTCTATGCCGCGCAACATGTGATCATANGTGTGGCCCGGATCCGCATTTGACACCACAATATCCGCTGNGATGACATCGCCAGATTTGGTNCGCACACCCCGCACAACCTTCTGCTTGCAAAGAATCTCTTCAATCTCTTCGCCCAGCCGAATACACCCACCCTGATCTTCAATCACTTGCCCCATCGCATCAGCAATCGCCTGCACCCCACCCATTGCGTAGTGAACNCCGAAGGCTTTTTCCAAATATGACACAAGAATATACATCGAGGTCACATTNACCGGATCGCCGCCGATAAACANAGGGTGGAAGGATAAGGCCATNCGCAATTTTGGATCCCGAACCCGCTTGGCAGCATGGGCATAGACGGATTGATCGGCCCGAAGGGCGGCAAAGCCTGGCAATTCCTTGATCAAATCCCAAAGCCGGTTCATCGGCTTGCGGCCCATCCCCTCAAAGCCAAAATGATAACGNGCTTCGCTGTCTTTTAAAAACTTTTGATAGCCCTTCACATCATTGGGAAATAACCGCGTAACTTCAGCCAGCATCTTNGCTTCATCTTGACGCACTTGGAAGCTGCTGCCATCGGGCCAGCGTATCTCATAATATGGGTCGACAGGGCGCAGATCGACCTCATCCTCAAAAACTCGCCCGCAATCAGCCCAAAGATCACGAAACACATTAGGAACGGTCACGATGGTGGGGCCCAGATCAAAGCGATGGCCATTTTNCGTGATNGAAGATCCGCGNCCGCCCAGCCGATCCAGCNTGTCCAAAANGGTTACCCGATAGCCTTTGGCCCCCAGNCGCATAGCCGCNCTTAACCCGCCCAGCCCAGCGCCNATNANAACNGCGCGCGGGGCGGTGCTTTGCTNGGCCGCAACCAGAAGCTTAGGATCGACAGTTGTCATCATTTTCNTACANTACAACTGTCTAGTTNGATTTACAACTAAAGCTTGATATGATTTTATATCCGAATAANCATTCTGACTTAGNNGCAGAAAGGGAANAACATTCAAGCCGTTACGCTCAGCTTCTTCAGATTCCAATCAACGCCTGCGCGCCTCTGGGCNTTCGCGATGATGGGCCTCGCACGGCTATCGATGCGGCGCTTGCGCGATGCCAGTTTTTGGAAACTTTGCGGGTCGGGCACGGGCGAAGGGTTTACCCCGAAACCTAATGCTGCNGTTTATGCGATTCTATGCGTTTGGCCNGATTTGCAAACGGCGCAAGCCAATATTNCGCGGGCCAGCATTTTTCACCGCTATCGCAAGCNCTCNAGCGAAAGCTGGACGGTTTATCTGGGNCCGTCATCTGCGCGCGGCGCTTGGTCGGGCAAAACACCATTTTCCGCAGATCATACCANCCAAGACGGGCCTATAGCGGCCTTGACGCGCGCCACGATCAAACCCCGCGTTGCGCTGCAATTTTGGGATCGGGTGCCCGATATCAGCNATGTCATCGGCCAAAACAACGATGTTTTGTTCAAAATTGGCATTGGTGAAGTGCCGTTTTTGCATCAAATTACTTTTTCAATTTGGCCCTCANTNCAAAGCATGGCGCAATTTGCNCGCCATGACGGCCCGCATGCCAAAGCAATCTCTGCAGTGCGCAAAGGGCTGTGGTTCAAAGAAGAGCTTTATGCCCGTTTTGNAATTCTAGACAGCCAAGGCTGCTGGATGGGCCAAGACCCCCTTAGAATGAAAGACACNCAATGACTGACGCCTTCCCATTTNCCGCGATTGTTGGGCAGGACAATATGAAAATGGCAATGATNCTCACCGCNGTCGATCCCAAAATCGGCGGCGTTCTGGTCTTTGGGGATCGTGGCACCGGAAAATCCACCNCCGTGCGCGCGCTAGCAGCCCTTTTGCCGCAAATCACCGCCATTAAGGGCTGCCCNATCAACGCGGAAACCAAAAAAGATGTCCCAGAATGGGCGGAATTAACCCGCTTTGAGCCACATCAACGCGAAACTCCCGTGATCGATCTGCCGCTTGGCGTTTCAGAAGATCGAGTTACCGGCGCGCTGGATATCGAACGCGCTCTGACGCAGGGTGAAAAAGCCTTTCAACCCGGGCTTTTGGCGCAAGCCAACCGCGGTTATTTATATATTGATGAGGTTAATTTGCTGGAAGACCACATCGTCGATTTGTTGCTCGATGTCGCACAATCAGGCGAGAACCTAGTTGAGCGGGAAGGGCTTTCAATCCGGCATCCGGCGCGATTCGTTCTGGTGGGGTCGGGCAATCCAGAAGAGGGCGAATTGCGCCCACAACTGCTTGATCGCTTTGGCTTGTCGGTCGAAGTGACGTCGCCAAAAACCATCGAAGAACGCATTTCCGTAATCGAGCGCAGAGACGCGTTTGATCAAAATCCAAAACGCTTTCTCAGCAAATGGAAACAACAAGAGCTGAACGTGCGCGCAGCGATTATCGACGCGCGGACCGCTTTGGCAAAAATCAAAAAAACCAAAGCTGTGCTGCGCGATTGTGCCGAATTATGTTTGGCGCTTGGTGCTGATGGCCTGCGCGGAGAATTAACCTTGCTGCGCGCCAGCCGCGCCTTGGCAGCTTATGAAGGGCAAACCAGCATTCAGCGCGCGCATTTACAAGCCGTGGCGCCTTTGGCCCTAAGCCATCGCTTGCGCCGTGATCCGTTGGATGAAGCCAGTTCGAGCGCCCGCGTTGCGCGCGTTGTCGAGGATGTTCTGGGGTGACCCAAGGGTTTGATAACTGGGTGAAAACCCTTTTGGCATTGCGGCTCCTTAGAGCCAATCCAAACGGCTTGAAAGGCCTTGTCATTCGCGCCCGTAGCGGGCCCATACGCGACCGGCTGATCGAGATTATCCAAAATGCAGCCCCAGCACTATACAAAATCTATCCCAATATGAGCGATGAGCAATTGTTCGGCGGTTTGGATCTTGTGCAAACGCTACAACAACAAAAATTAGTTTATGCACAAGGGCTTTTGGCGCGTTCAGCTTGGGCGCAGCTCTGCATGGCCGAGCGTTGCGATGGCGCGTTAGCAGCAAAGCTTGGGCAAGCCTTGGATGATGGCCGCATCGCTCCGTTGATCGTCTTCGACGAGGGTAAAGATGAGGAAACTGCGCCGCAGGCGCTGCGGGACCGGGTGGGGTTTTGGGTGGATCTGGAAGATGTCTCGCTGGCTGATCTTGAGATGGTCAAGTTTGAGCCCGCGCCAAAGGCGCAATTGGCCGTAGTGAGCGCCCGACCCGNGGATATTGCCGCTTTGGTGGATTTGGCAGCACNGTTTGGAATTCATTCGGCCCGCGCTNCGCAATTTGCTTTGACATGCGCGCGCACCCATGCGGCGCTTGCAGGGCGCNGCGCGCTNAGCGCGGAAGATATCGAAATCGCTGCTACTTTGATCTATCCCAGCCGCGCAACACTGATGCCAGAAGCGCCGGAGGCCCCGCCCGAACAGACCCCAGAGCCTGAGCAAGACAGCGCGCANGAACAGGCCGAGAGCGCGCAAGATAACGGCCTGTCCGAACTGCCCCAAGAGCTGTTAATCGAGGCTGTNAANGCCNTACTTCCTTCAGANTTTCTAAGCAGGNTTNTCTCCACGGGAGCGCAGCGCAGCGCAGCTGGCACNGGCGCTGGACACAGCNGTAAATCAAAAGCCAGAGGGCGGCCCGCGCCCTCGCGACCGGGGCGCTTAGACGGNCAAAGCCGCGTGGATGTGATCGCGACTTTGCGCAGCGCAGCCCCTTGGCAAAAGCTACGTNCGGCGCGCAAACCGCAGCGATCGACAATCANNATANTCCCAAGCGATATTCACTTTAAGCGCTATGAACAACGCGCAGAGCGATTAGTTNTTTTTATCGTGGATGCCTCTGGCTCTGCGGCGATNGCGCGCTTGGCAGAGGCCAAAGGCGCCGTTGAGCTNCTGCTGGCAGAAGCCTATGCGCGACGCGATTACGTTGCCCTGATTNCTTTTCGCGGCNNCTCAGGGAATTTGATGTTNCCCCCGACNCGCTCGCTTGTGCAAACCAAACGCCGTTTATCAGCANTGNCNGGTGGGGGGGGAACGCCANTAGCCGGCGGCNTGCAAGCTGCCGGTATTTTGGCGCAGAAATCACTCAGCCAAGGCAAAACACCCGTCTTGGCTCTGCTCACCGATGGCCGGACAAATATCAGCTTGGACGGTTCTGCAGACCGCCAGAAAGCGGCGGAAGATGCTGCCNTAATGGCAGGATGGATCTCTGGTTTGGGGATCAAATCAGTGGTGATGGATGTNGCGCGAAGCCCGAACCCAGCCCTTGCAGATTTGGCGCAGACCTTACGCGCCGAGTATTATCCCATGCCCCGCGCCGACGCCCANGGCCTAANCCAGACTGTGCANCGGGTNTTGGACAATTGATCGAGGGGGGGCGCAACAAAGNAAACTGGCCTTTCGCCCAGGCCTCAGAGCAGCTGCGCGCAGGGCCGCATCACTGGCATATCCAAAGGCTTGGAACCAAAGGGCCAAAGGTGCTGTTTTTGCATGGCACCGGTGCCTCAACCCATAGTTGGGCGCCGTTAATGCCGCTTTTNCAACATAATATCTCAGCCACATTGGTTGATCTACCTGGCCATGGNTTGACCAAGATCAGCACTGGCCANCGCAGCAGCTTAACCTATATGGCGCAAGACCTTCTGACACTCTGCCAAACNCTGCAGCTTCAGCCGGATTTTATTGTTGGGCATTCCGCNGGGGCGGCTTTGGCGCTCGAAATGTCAAAATCTCTTGCTCTCANAGGCGTNGTGGGCCTGAANCCCGCCTTGAGCAAATTTCCCGGATTGGCCGGGGTGATGTTTCCAATGATGGCAAAAATGATGGCCTTAAACCCGCTTACGCCGCGCTATCTGGTAGGGTTGGCANAAAGCAAATCGCGTGTACGACANATTTTATCANGTACCGGCTCTGATTTNACNGAAGATCAAATNAACCTGTATCAAAAGCTTTTTAGAGATAAGGCGCATGTNAAGGGCACTATTTTAATGATGTCACAATGGAATTTAGATCGGCTTTTGGCGCAGCTTAACGCNGTTGATACGCCTTGCCTATTGATCGCCAGTACGCGTGACCGCACGGTTCCCTGCGCNGATGTAAAAGCAACGGCCGATCGTATGCGCAACACNGCATATCATGANCTCAACGGNCTAGGACATTTAGCGCATGAGGAAANTCCACAAAAGATCGCGGNTCTTTTAAGCGCTTTCTTCCGACAAAAACGCGTTGCTCNATAANAGACCNGCGCGTAAANAAATTTTAAAATATTTAGGCTCTTGCTTANGACNGCCCNACAGAAACNAGATAGGCCNANACATTGGCCGCGTCTTCTTCTTTTTTCAATTTGAATGACATTNTTGATTTCGCNTTTTTNTCATCCAGCGTTTCTTGNANCCATTTTTTTCGGATCNGCCACGTAAGATANAANTTCTTCCTCGCTCCAAGCNAAGCCTGAATCGGCTNNGGATTTCAGCGACTTACCGTAGCGAAACCCATCAAGGCTTCCTGCTACACNNCCAGAAATGCCNTAGAGGTTGGGGCCGGNTTTNCCGCCCTTGACGATATTGTTACCCGCGTCATCCTTAANCATGNGGCAGGATTTGCATTTNTTAAAAACTTTTGCNCCCTTATCCNCATCCCCGCCNGCNAAAGCTGGNGCGGCAAGTACCAATGATGCGATTGTTAAAGCCCTGAAAACTCCGATCATTTCTGTCTCCTCTTTTCGCCGTTGAGTTGAGTGGCGCGGATTAGAAATTGTCAATACACGAAAGCTTTTCAGGCAACGGCATGTGAGATTGCGCAACGCTTCCAAAGCACCGTTAACGCATGCACCAAATGCTCGATATCAGCGTCTGAATGCAACGGCGATGGCGTGAAGCGCAACCGCTCGGTGCCCTTGGGCACAGTTGGGTAATTGATCGGTTGCACGTAAATTCCAAAATCCTGCATCAGAATATCCGCCAGTTGCCGACATTTCACCGGATCTTTGATCATCACCGGAATAATATGGCTGGGATTTTCCAAATGCGGAATACCAGCCGCATCCAAGCCGGCGCGCAGCTTTGCCACTTGGTGCCGCTGCTGATCGCGCTCGCTTTGTGAGCGCTTTAGATGCGCAATACTGGTGCGCGCGGCCGCAGCCACCGCCGGAGGAATCGCCGTGGTGAAGATAAAGCCGCTGGCAAATGAACGGATAAAATCACACAGCGCCGACGAACCGGTTACGTAACCGCCCATCACACCATAAGCCTTACCCAAAGTGCCTTCAATCAAGGTAATCCGATCAGCCAACCCTTCTTCTTCGGATACACCGCCACCGCGAGGGCCATAAAGCCCCACCGCATGTACTTCGTCCAAATAGGTCATCGCGCCATGCTTTTCAGCAACTTCAACGATTTCACGCATAGGGCAGATATCACCATCCATGGAATAAACCGATTCAAAGGCAACGATCTTCGGCGCATTGGCCGGCAAGCTTGCCAGTTTGCGATCCAAATCTCTCGGATCATTATGCTTCCAGATCATCTTTTTAGCCCGCGAATGGCGAATGCCCTCGATCATGCTAGCGTGATTTAGCTCATCCGACAGGATCACTGCATCCGGCAAACGCCCGCCCAAGGTACTGAGAGCCGCCCAGTTTGACACATATCCCGATGTAAAGAGTAGAGCGCTTTCTTTACCATGCAAATCTGCCAACTCGCGCTCGAGTAATAGATGCTCGTGGTTGGTTCCAGAGATATTGCGCGTACCGCCCGCACCGCAGCCGCTATTGTCAATTGCGCTTTTCATCGCCTCTACTACCATTGGGTTTTGACCCATGCCCAAATAATCATTCGAGCACCAAACTGTAACTTCGTCTGGCGCAGCAGAGTCATGGCTTATTGCACGCGGAAACTGACCGCGCTGGCGCTCAAGTTCCGCAAAAATGCGATAATTGCCCTCATCCTTTAATGTTTGCAATTGTGCGTTAAACAGGGCGTCAAAGTCCATGGGCATCCTCCGGCCTTAAATCAGGCGTTTTTTTATTGGGCGCCGGAAGCATCCAGCGCCAGAGTTTTGAATCGGGCAGCGGCAAGACCATTAACCAATGTTCAAGAAGGGCCAAAGCCGAAAGACTGGCCAAAAGCGAAAATCCAATCTGAGCGGTTAAATCGCCCGTCGAATAAAGCCGGTCCAACCAGCAAACAGTGGCGAAGCTAAGCGCGGTGATTGAGATTGGAAATACCCAGTTTAACTGGGCAATCTTAAAATGGCTGGGCAAATGCCCAAGCGGCTTTGGCAAAAACTCAAGATTGATTCTGGGAACCCCAAAGAACAAATTCAGCTTCGCCGAAATCCGCGCAAAATACAAAATCACAAAGGTCCATAAACCGGTGGTGTTTTCAGCCCCCCAGCCGAAATACAACACCGCCAGCAGGGCTGCCAAAAGCAACATTTCATGATAGGCAATGGTGCCCCAGGCACGGATAAACCGCTCCCATTCGGGGATGTCTTTGGGGGCATCATTGCGATTAGGGCCTGCGATCACACCAGTCAAAAAAGCCAGCTCGATCCAGCCCCATATCGCCAAAGCTGATAAAAACCCAAGATAAATCTGCGCCAGGCTGCTGCCCTCAAGCGTCGTCCAAAACCCCAATGCACCCAAGGGCAGGATTGGCAAAGCCAGCAGCGTGGCGATGCCATGCGCATTCGGGCCACGCTGATCCGCCCTCCGCACAATCAGTAGGATCGCACCAGTGAAAAACCACCAGCTAAACAGCGCAACCAGCGCAGCTATGCCAACCGGACCAATCAATATGCCGGCTCAAGGCGCGTTGAAACCGGCACCGCATGCGATTTGCTGGGAATGGTGTAAAGCGATACAAAAGCCAGAACGGCTTGCAGCCGCGCGCCTGTGCGGGTGATCATACCGCCAAGCCCCTTTTGATCTGCTGCTTCCGCCAAGGTCA
Source organism: Porticoccaceae bacterium (assembly GCA_002720735.1). GTDB lineage: Bacteria > Pseudomonadota > Gammaproteobacteria > Pseudomonadales > Porticoccaceae > TMED48. Next base: position 11,451 of record PBJN01000002.1, on the reverse strand, counting down.
CATTGGCGGCGCGCAACCGGTTTAAATTGGCCATCCAACGCGGATGATCAATATCCAGCGTGATGGGGAAAATCTGTTTGCTCAATTCAGATGTTTTGCGAAACACCTCTTTGCCATACCAATCCACATTTACCCCAAGCGCGGCGTGAAAGGCCGGGCGCTGATGGTCGCGCACATACATCGTAGCATAGACCGCCGTGAGAAAGAACTTGATCCAATAAACGTTGATACCACTGGTTAATTTAGGGTCAGTTTTCATCAGCAGCGCAAAAGCCTCGCCATGCGAAAACTCATCATTGCACCATTCGCGGAACCATTTGAAAATCGGGTGAAAGCGCAGCTCTGGATGTTCTTCTAGATGGCGATAAATGGTAATATACCGCGCATAGCCGATCTTCTCCGACAGGTAAGTGGCGTAATAGATGAATTTCGGGCGGAAATAGGTGTATTTCTTTTTCTGCGTTAAAAACCCCAAATTCACCGCCACGCCCGCCTCGCGCAGCGCATCATTAATAAAACCGGCATGGCGGGCTTCGTCGCGCGCCATCAGTTGAAACAATTGCGTTATGTCTTTATTGCTGCCCCGGCGCTTCATTTCCTTATAAAGAACGCAGCCCGAAAACTCAGAGGTGCATGAGGAAATCAGAAAATCGATAAATTCTTTTTTCAGTTCCGGCTCCATACCCTCCCAATCGACATCCTCCCAATCTTCATTCTTTTTAAAATGCCCCTTATTNGGATCGCTGACCATCTGGTCAATCAGTTTGTCCCAATCATCGCGTACGGGCGATACATCGATCGCATCCATCTCGTTAAAATCAGTCGTGTAAAACCGCGGCGTCAGCAGCGTGTCTTGCATGGCAACGGCCGTGGCCATTTCACTGTCCAGTTTTTCCTGAACGGCCAGCGCTTCTTCTGCCGTGGTGGCGTCAGCGGAATGCATATTCATAGCTTCACCTCCTCAGAAAAGGAAAACTCGCACAGCTCCATCACTTCCAGATCTCCGAAAAGCCGCGTCCATAGCCGTTCAACGGCGCTGGCACGCAAAATGATGGCTTCGCGATCCTCGCACACGATCTCGCCAAATGGCGCCATGATTTCGGGGCCCTGAACCTGCACTTCATCTCCNGGTTCCACAACTGCCCCGTTGTTGAANCGAACATGCGCATGCAGGCTTTCAAATTTATGGCTGATCTCGACNGTGCAGGGCGCCCGCTCGATTTCTTTTCTAAACAATCCCATNTTCAGTTCCCTTTCGGATTTTGGGCCAANAGCTTGGCGAAAGCNTTGGCATTATCAGCGCCAAATCCCATAAGATCAGCGCTCCAGCCGGTGCTGGGGTCAGTGATTGACAGTCTTCCATTGGCCCCAAGGGTCACAATGACCGCCCCATCCAGCGGTTNTTTATGTTTCGCGCGCTCACGGTCCAAAACACGGGCAACGCCGGCGATAAACCCGCCCTCATCGGCCGAAAGATCCGCGATCAAATTGCCATTGGCATCCATNACCTTGGCGGCGCCGCTTAATTGCCCCGATAGAAACACCGTGCGGCTNAGCACCGCTTCACTTTCCGGCGGTATCGCGCTGAGCGGTTGATCCGTCAGGCGCGACAAGCTGACAAGCAGCAAGATCACGGCAACCAAAGCAAACATCGCCNGTACCATCATCCTAGGAACAANAGCGGTGTCATATTTCATTGCGGGTTGATCAACTTGTGCCATGATGTTTGCGATCCCCTCTATTCAGCCGGCANCGCATTTGAGGCCAGTGAACCATCCTGCGNCTGCACCNAGCTGACNCGCGATTTTGCAGCTTTGGCCAAAATATCTGCCACCTCCTTAGGATTGGAAATACACCGCAAACAGGGTTGNGGTTTNGNGATATGCCAGGCGCGCACATGCGGCCAACACACCAGATAAGACAGCTTTGANTCAGCCATCAATTCCAAAGCAATGCTGCCAGCACCATCTTTGCGCTGCGCAANCGTGGCATTGGCGATTTGCGTATATGGCAAATTCAGCGTCACGGTTAATGCCGCGCCGATCCGCATAGCCACCCGCCGGTTGGTGATCGTGTAAACCGTGGCTTTTGCNTGAATAAAGGCGGTCAGCATAAGCAAACTGGCCACCAAAGCCNCCANNAATAAAAANGGCACCGAAGCCGCAAAGGCCCGCCCCAGCGGCATCAGATCGGATAGGCTGANAAACCGCCAAGCCGCCAGCAAAACAAAATACACCAAAACCCAATAAAGGTTTAAAGACTCTTTGCTNAGGACCCACCAATTGGGCCGCCCCTGCCACAGGATNACNTCANCCTCNGGAGGCATTTCCGGCAAACCTTTAATNGGCTCTACTNCAAAATCATCATGGGGCATAAGGCGTTCCTTTTTCGGGTTTAAAGCAGCGGTTCCTGCCGCTNTTTGCTAGCGTAAAGCAAACCCCCGGCNTAATAGGCCGAGATTTTTTCTTCTTCTAACATGGTGACTTGGCGCCCAGAGGCATTGCGCGGCACGCCGTTGAAATGAGTGCCGAAGATTGATCTTACNGCCACGCGGTCAGAATGAATTCGCGCCATGGTCATCGGCAGCAAACGCGTGCCTTCGCCNTGTTGTGGATCNAGCTCAACCTCAAGATAACGCACCAATTGCTCGGGCTCATCAATCCACATATCGATGATTTTACCCACAATCGCTTCATCGCCAGCCATCACGGGCAAACCGCGCGGATCGCGCCCTGCGGCCACGTGAAAATGCTCGGTGCCCGCCATTGGCACGATTTTAGGATGGCCTTTGCCATCTAATTCNGGTACNTCGCGNCGCGGCGCCCAAGCNGCNGGGCCAACCCCATCNACCATCGGATCGCCTGTGGGCTCTAGNGGATAGCCATTGGCCANATTGGTTTGGCGNAACGCTACATCGCGCGCTTCACGCGCGCCATCGGGCAAGCTCACCTCACCGCGGCCATGCGGCAGTTTNAACGTTTTTGGCTCAAGCAAGGGAAAAGGCCCTTGATTGGCCGCTTCTGTGCCATCATCGTTTTCCATTGGATAGCCTTCGCGCATATTCTCGCGCTGGATATAAAAGATCAACAAAGCGAAAAACNCCCAGAAGAGCCATATTGCCAAGCTGGCCAGATCAAATTCTGCAAAGAATGTACCGGTCATTTCANGTTCCTTTCAGTGGTACGGCGGATCATGTTGGGAAATCGGCAAGGCCGATACGTGCCGCTCCCTTTTGTGTGGGAGACGTTTGCCGAGCTGATCGGACCAATGGCCCCAGAATGGCAAGCGTCACGAACAGCAAAAAAATCTCGCTGTGATAAACGAACGAATATCCCGTCGCAGGCGTGGCGAGCGCCTCTCCCAAATTTCCGCTGAGCGCATGACCATTTACATAGTCACGCAGCGTTCCACCGATGGCGATTGACACGCCGGCAGCGGTTGCTTGTGCGGCGCCCCAAGCGCCTAAGGCAAGCCCACGACCCGCCAAACCTTCGGCGGGCATAGTCATGGCGGAAGTCAGTGTTGAAACAGCGAACAAACCTCCTCCAAGTCCGATCAAACCTGCACCCGTAAAAAACAGCGCAGCCGAGCCCATAGGGGCTGAAATAATAACAATGGCAAAGGCAAAAAGNCCGGCCAAAAGGCCAAGCGCGGCCAAACGGTAAGGATCGCTCTGCAGGCGCAACCTCCAAGCGGCCAGCGCGAAGCCAAACAGCGCCCCTGCGGCCCAAATAGCGGTTAAGAGCGTGGTGGCCGATACCGATAGCCCCAAGACTTCGCCGCCAAAGGGTTCGAGCAGAACATCCTGCATATTGAAGGCCATCGTACCGATAAACACCACCACCAGCAAACGTCCCGCGCGCCCACCGGCCAGCAAATCAGCCCAAGCATCGCGAAACAAGGGCCGCGGNGCNGCGNGCTCGGCTTGCGACATNGGGCGCAGGCGCTCTTGCTGCCAAAGTGCGATTAAATTCAACAAAATACCAGCTACCGCCGCCCCCTGCACCACNCGNATTAACCGCAAAGGCGAGAAATCAATCAGCAACCAGCCGATGATCAATGCCGAGGCCGCCATCCCAATTAGGAACATCACATAGAGCAGAGCAACCACCCGCGGGCGNGTTTCATCATCCGCCAGATCGCTGGCAAGCGCCAAACCAGCCGTTTGCGTCATATGCAAACCCANCCCNGTCATCAAAAACGCCAAAGCGGCCAGCANATCTCCCGCCCAACTGGGNCCAACCTGTTGCACCCCTGACAAGGCAATCAGCGCGAAAGGCATCACCGCCAATCCCCCCATTTGCCACAAAGATCCAAACCAAAGATACGGCACGCGCTTCCAGCCAATCACCGATTTATATGTGTCAGAGCGAAAGCCAAGCAAGGCGCGAAACGGCGCGATCAACACCGGCAAGGCAATCATAAAGGCCACGATCATAGCCGGAACGCTTAATTCGACGATCATCACCCGGTTGAGCGTGCCCAAAAGCATCACACTGGCCATGCCAACCGAAACTTGAAACAACGACAAGCGCAGCAATTTGCCCAGCGACAACCCCTCTGACGCAGCATCTGCGAAAGGCAGCATACGCGCCGTCAGCTGAGTCAGCGGGTGGGGCTTTTTCTGGCTCATGCCGCAAACCCCAATGCTTGAGAAATATAAAACCCAGATTTTACCCGGCCTAAATCGCGCAAACGCCCCTCACTCTGCAACAGAGCGGCCAAAGCTGCGGGCGCATGCGGCACCATCACCGGCGAGCGGTCTGAATGGGGAAATAATTTGCCCGCATACCACATGGCCATCAGCATGCGCGTGCGGGGTGCCACGGTGAACAAAACCGACCCGCTGGTGCGTTTGGCCAAACCTGTCAGCGCTGTTTTGATATCATCCGCGCGGTAATAAATCAGGCTATCCATCGCCACCACGTAATCAAAAGATCCCAAAGACGCGGCCAACATATCGCCCGAACAAAATTCAACCTGTTTGGACAGGGCACGCGGAAAGCGCTGACGGGCGATATCGATTAAAGCTGGGCTGATATCGATCGCCACCACATGCGCCCCGCGCCTAGCCAGCTCTACCGTTGTGGGCCCCGCGCCACAGCCCGCATCCAAAACTCGGGCTCCGTGCAAATCTTCAGGTAGTTCAGCCAAAAGTGTAGCCCGCATCTGATCACGACCCTGACGCACGGTTTCACGTATTTTTGACACCGGAGCATCCGATGTCAGCCTCTCCCAAGTTTTGGTCGCGGTCTTGTCAAAATACGTTTCAACCCGTGTCAGGGTCTGATCATAAGACATTAATCAAATCCCAACAGCTCAAAGATTTCACGATCGGGCAGCGGCGCCGGCGCCAAAGGCTCGGTGCCGTTCCATAGGGTTTCTGCCAGTTTGATATATTCTGCCTGAACCGCGACGATATCCTCATCCGCATCCATTTCGAACAGCGTCTTTTTCTTCAGGCGTGAACGGCGAATGGCGTCCAAATCTGGCATATGCGCGATTCGATTGAAGCCGACCGTTTTACAATAGCGATCCACCTCATCGGTTTCGCGCGAGCGATTGGCCACGCAGCCCGCCAGCCGCACTTTATAATTGCTGGACTTGGCTTGAACCGCGGCAATGATCCGGTTCATCGCGTAAATGCTGTCAAAATCATTTGCGGTAACGATCAAGGCCCGATCTGCATGTTGCAAAGGCGCGGCAAAGCCGCCGCAGACCACATCCCCCAGCACGTCAAAAATCACCACATCCGTTTCATCCAGAAGATGATGTTGCTTCAGCAACTTCACAGTTTGACCCACGACATAACCGCCACAACCGGTGCCGGCAGGCGGGCCGCCCGCTTCCACGCACTTCACACCATTAAAGCCTTCAAACACGAAATCTTCGGGGCGCAATTCCTCAGAATGAAAATCGACCTCTTTGAGAATATCGATCACCGTCGGAACCAAGGTTCCGGTCAATGTGAAGGTGCTGTCATGCTTTGGATCACAACCGATCTGCAGCACGCGTTTGCCAAGTTTAGAAAACGCCGCAGAAAGGTTTGAGCTGGTGGTGGATTTGCCAATCCCGCCCTTGCCATAAACCGAAAACACTTTCGCGCCTTCAATTTTCATCGACGAATCTTGATGCACCTGGACCGATCCTTCGCCATCCATACCCCGCAAGGCCGGGGGCTGTCTGTCAAGTGGGCTCATGTGAGGCTCCTTTTATAAGGGGTTTCAAAGGCATCATTCTGCTGCGATCCCTTCCATGTGATCTTCCAAAGCATCCGCTGCGGATTGCAAAGCCGCCAATGTTTCGGCATCCGGCTGCCAATAGGCGCGATCGCTGGCTTCAAGCAATCGATTGGCCATGCGCGAGCTGGCCGTGGGATTCAGCTCTGCCAAACGATTGCGCATCGCTTCATCGAGCACAAAAGTTTCACTAATGCGCTGATACACCCAAGGGTCCACTTGGCCCGTGGTTGCCGACCAACCCAATGTATTAGTCACATGCGCCTCAATCTGGCGCACGCCTTCTGAGCCATGGTTTAGCAGCGCCTCATAAAATTTTGGGTTGAGCGAGCGCGAACGGGTTTCCAAAGCCACTTGATCCGACAAGGTGCGGACCTTTCCAGATCCGCGGGTTTGATCGCTTATATAAACCGCAACCTCTTGACCACGGGCGCGCTTAACCGCACGCGAAATACCACCCAAAGTATCAAAATAATGATCCACCGTGGTCACGCCAAGCTCGACACTTTCTAGGTTTTGATAGGCCAAATCAACGTCTTTCAACGCTTTTTGCAGCAGGCCATGGTTTTTATGCGCTTTTCCATTCACCCCATAGGCGAAGCTTTTGCGCGCCTCATACGCATCGGCCAACTCATCTTCATCGCCAAAAGCCGAGCTATCGACCAGCTGGTTCACATTCGAGCCATAAGCGCCTTCGGCATTTGAAAACACCCGCAAGGCGGCGGTTTCCAAATCAACCTCCATATCGGCGGCATATTTCGACGCATGCGCTCGGATGAAATTCATCTCTAACGGCTCATCAGCCTGCGCGGCCTTAAACGCCGCCTCAGCCAGCAATTTGGTTTGCAAAGGCAACAGATCCCGGAAAATCCCCGACAGCGTCATAATCACGTCAATCCGCGGGCGCCCCAACTCGCTTAACGGAATGAGATCCGCCCCAGATAGGCGGCCAAAACTGTCAAATCGCGGCTGCGCACCCATGAGGGCCAAGGCCTGAGCGATCGGCGCGCCGTCAGATTTAAAATTATCAGAACCCCAAAGCACCAGGGCCACGCTGCGCGGCAATTCTGGATGCGTTTCGAGCAAGATTTGCGCTTGCTTAAATCCGTCACGACAGGCGAATTCGGTCGGCATACGGAACGGATCAAACGCATGAATATTGCGCCCTGTGGGCAAAATATCAGTTGAACGAATTAAATCGCCCCCGGGGACTGGCGCGATAAACCGCCCCGATAAGGCCTGCATTAAGGCCGGCAATTCGTGATCTTCTTGCAGCATTTGACCGACTTGCGCGCGGCGGGCTGAATCAACGCCATCCAGCAAATCTAAATACCCTGCCCGCGCGGCATCCGAAAACGGCTTTCCAACAATGTGCAAGCCTTCGGGGATCAGCGCATCTTCGGTTTCAAGCAGGTTCAGCCATAATTCTTCAACTTTTCTACCAGCCATATCTACGGCGGCCGCCTGCTCGTTGATCAAGGCTTCAAGGTCGCTAGCTTGCGCATCATCTGGCTCCGTTTCACGCCAGCGGGTTAAGCTGTCTTTAAGTTCGGACAGGCCCTTATATAGCCCGCTTTGCGCCAAAGGCGGGGTTAGATGCGTTACCGTCACAGCCCCCGAGCGCCGTTTGGCCAGCGACGCCTCAGAGGGATTATTCGAAGCATAAAGATAAACATTGGGCATTTCGCCAATTAGGCGGTCCGGCCAATCCTGCGCACCCAAACCTACCTGTTTTCCCGGCATGAATTCAAGCGCGCCATGCATACCAAAATGCAGCACCACATCGGCTTTGAACGTGTTGCGCATCCAAAGATAAAAAGTTGCAAACGCGTGGGTTGGTGCGAACCCTTTTTCAAATAAAAGCCGCATCGGATCACCCTCATAGCCAAAGGCGGGCTGAACGCCGACAAACACTTTTCCAAGCTGCACGCCCAGCACAAAAACGCCCCGCCCATCCGATTGTATGCGCCCCGGCGCAGGGCCCCAGACCGCCTCAATGGCTTTCAAAGGCGGCGTTGAGCGCACAATCTCTTCGGCGCTGACAATTGCCTCAACATTGGCTTCTTGACCATATTGCTTGGCATTGCCCTCCAACACTGCTGCGCGCAAATGGGCAACCGTTTCGGGAAGCGCAACATCATACCCTTCAAATTTCATTTGCGTAAGCGTGTTTTGCAAAGATTCAAAGACATCCAAATAGGCCGCAGTGCCCGTGGCGCCCGCATTGGGCGGAAACCCAAACAGCACAATCGCAACATTTTTGTCATGATTACGCTTTTGGCGCAGCCGCGCAGCGCGCAGGGTTTTTTCGGTCAAACTGTCAATCCGCTCGTGGCAGGGGGCCATGGCGCGCGATTGCAGTGTAGCCTGACATTTGTGCAAACAGCCCTGACAGCCCTCGGAACCATGCCGGCCGGCAAAAACGGTTGGGCAGGTAGCCCCGTCAAGCTCGGGCAGGGCGATCAGCATTGTGGTTTCAACCGGGCCGAGGCCCTGCTCGGCATTGGCCCATTGCCCCAATGTTTGAAACTCAAGCGGATGCGCAGCAATATACGGCACATCCAAATTTTTCAGCAAAGCAATCGCGGCTTGTGAGTTATTATAGGCAGGCCCACCAACGAGCGAAAACCCCGTTAACGAAACCATCGCATCAATCTGCACACCCGCAGTACCCTGAAAATAACCTTCAATCGCTGGGCGCGCATCCAACCCCCCCGCAAAGGCCGGTATCACCTTTAAACCATTGGCTTCAAAGCTTCGAATAACCGCATCATAATGTGCAGTATCATCGCTCAGTACGTAAGACCGCATCAACAGCAAACCAACAGTCGCCAAGGGCTTTTGGGGTACCGGAAGCGCCGTTATATCCGTGGTCATTTTGCCGGGCACATCGGGGTGATACAGCCCCACCTCGGGATAATCTTCCGGCGGCGCTGCAGCGCAGTTCTGCCACGCCTCAATACGGCAATAACGCGAAATCAAAAACCGCAGCATCGATTCGATATTGGTGTCAGACCCGCCCAACCAATATTGCATCACCATGAACCAGGCCCGTAAATCTTGGGCTTTGCCGGGAATATATTTCAAGATCTTTGGCAAACGCCGCAGCATCCGCATTTTGCTTTCGCCATTTTGCGAGGACGGCTTGCTGGACCCGCGCAGCCGTTTTAACAATGCCATCGTGCCCGAGGCAGGCGCTAACATATCCAGCGCGCCCATCCGCGTCAGCTTGACAATCGCAGAATCGGAAATCACCCCAGCCATCGCATCACAGCCAGCGCGCCGCGCCTCTAGGCTGGGTAAAATAGCCTGAACATGCTCTTCCAGAAACAACAAATTAACCAAAATAATGTCGGCCGTCACGATAGCGGCTTTTGCCTCAACCAAGGCCTGCGGGTTTTCACCCCATTCCGCCGCTGCGTGCACGTCAACGCTTAATCCGGGAAAATCCGCCAAAAGCCGCGCCGCGGCGCGATCACAAGGGCCCGCAGAGTGCGCATCCAGCGTGATCACAACCACGCGATACCCAGCTGGGACAACGCTTATGCCAGTTTCATTGCGCATAATGGGCTTTTGCCTCGTAAAGCGTGTCAATCGAGATTTCTCGAACCCCGCGCGACGCCGCATAGGTTTCTGTATTGCGCCGGGCTTTGCCGCGGACAAAAAACGGAATTTTTTTCAACTCTTTTTCGGCATCTATCAGCCAAATGATCTGCGTATCTGCCGCGGGCATGACGCCCGCTTCAACCGCCGCTAGCTGGGGGTCACCCGCTGCGCGCTGGGCCAGCTGGGGCTTATCTGCAACACCACAGCCGCCGTGATGGCTTGCCCCTGCCGCATCATTGAATTCAAAATCATCGCGGAACATATGCAGCAAATGCTCTTCAAGGCCCATCACAAGCGGATGCACCCATGTGTCAAAGATCACATTTGCACCTTCAAACCCCATTTGCGGGGAATACCGGGCGGGGAAATCTTGCACATGCACGGGCGCCGAAATGACCGCGCAAGGAATGCCTAGGCGCTTGCCAATATGGCGCTCCATTTGGGTGCCCAAGATCATTTCAGGCGCCAATGCTTCGATTTGCTGTTCGACCTCCAGATAATCATCAGTGATCAACGCCTCCAACCCAAAAGACTTGGCCAAAACCCGCATGGGTCGCGCCATCTCGCGGTTATAACAGCCCATGCCAACCACCTCGAAACCCATTTCATCGCGGGCGATTCGCGCCGCAGCCATCGCATGCGTGCCATCGCCAAAAATAAACACTCGCTTGCCAGTCAGATAGGTGCTGTCAACCGAGGCGGAATACCAAGGTAGACGCAAACGGCTTTCATCTACCATCGAATCCAGCCCGCTGATTTGCGCAACTTCCACAATAAAATCACGCGTGGCACCTACGCCAATAGGGACAATTTTAGTATAGGCCTGGCCCAATTCACGCTCGAGCCAGCGCGCGGCCATTTCGCCCGTTTCAGGATACATCAGCACGTTGAAATGCGCCGCACCAAGGCGCTTAATATCAGACGGGCTTGAGCCCATGGGCGCCACAACATTGACGCTGATGCCCATATCAGAAAGCAACCCGCTGATTTCGGCTATATCATCGCGGTGGCGAAAACCCAGCCCGGTGACTCCAATCAGATTACAGCTGATCTGCGCGCTGCGATCAATTGGCTTGGCCAAAGCCTTAACGATCTGAAAAAACGTTTCATCCGCGCCAAAATTTTCTTTGCGCTGATAGCTGGGTAATTCAAGCGGAATCACGGGCACAGGCAGACCCATGGTTTCCGCCATTCCGCCCGGATCATCTTGGATCAACTCGGCCGTGCAAGAGGCACCAACGATCAAGGCCTCCGGCTGAAAACGGTCATAGGCATCCTGGCAGGCTGATTTAAATAGATTGGCCGTATCAGCGCCCAAATCGCGCGCTTGAAAGGTGGTGTAGGTCACGGGTGGGCTGTGATCACGGCGCTCGATCATTGTGAACAGCAAATCGGCATAAGTATCACCCTGCGGCGCATGCAACACGTAATGCAAGCCCTTCATCCCCGTAGCAACGCGCATCGCGCCAACATGGGGCGGGCCTTCATATGTCCAAACCGTCAGCTTCATTCGGCGGCCTCACGGCGCAAAATGGCACGGCGGCGCAACGGCCGCGAGAATAAGCCCGCCAAATCGCCCGCTTGTTCATAAAAATGCACCGGCGTA
>PBJN01000025.1 GCA_002720735.1 Porticoccaceae bacterium | reverse complement strand
TCATCAGGTGTAGGCTGAAATGTACCTCCATATTCCTGTTCTCTTCTGTTTGCTTCTAGATCATAAGGAACGCTCACAAATTCACCCTTTCTGAGACCTTTTTTACGGAGGTACTCCACTACAGCCAAATCCATTTCTGAAGCAGTAAAAGCAACAGGATCACTATTAGTTAGAAACTTTAGATATAGTTCAAAAGCCTCTGTAGACTTCGTAGTGGCATTACTTATTGCACTTTCAGTAGCCTCATGTATCCTAAGCTTTAGTGGATGTGTGAAGGTTTTCTTATTTGAAAAGTCTCTGAGGCGTGTTGGGATATCCCTCTGATAATAGAGACTTCCATTTAGGTTACGGACATAGCGAGGTAGCTTCATGCAGTGATTCCTGTAAGGATTCCTGTAAAAAGATTAGCTAATAATTACTTTTAAATTATAGAAACAATTGTTTACATTAGTTAGTTGTTACTGGCCTCTGGTACCAATCATGCTAGTAAACCCCTGTAATCATTGGAAGACAGGGACTTTTTAGCTTAAAAAAAGCTAATTCATTCAAAAATAATCTTTGATTAAGTTACAAACCCGCCNCATTTTTNGGGNCNGGGGGNCTTATNTCATTTTTGTAATTGTTTCATAATCACGACAACAGAGGAGAATTAGAAAANACGCATGTCTNTCGCCTATTNNNCTCAANAAGGTCNTTAGTTTTTATACTANGTNGGTANATTCAGTNGGTACTCGCCGAGAACGGAATCTTGATTGCGACANCGCTGATATGATGCTGAACCTTGGCCTTTTAAATGAGGGAGTTAACTGTCTCGATTTCGCNAATTAGGTCGCTATTAAAAACTTTTTCTTGTTTTATCCAGTTAAACTAAAATGCAATNCCTGTGGGTGATAGTTCAAAATACAAATATGTAACGAGAGGATCTTGATGCTTGACGTAAAGCACTTCCACCAAACTTACGATGTGATAACTAATGCAACATTGAAGACTTTTCGCCCTGGTAGCAATATTGTTTTAGGATTTCGAGTCGGGATGCTTATAATAATGGTCTCGTTCAGTCAATTATCTCTCTGCACCACCAATAATACCGGCTATAACGCGCAATCGAACGTGACCACTGCTCCATTTGACTTTAAGGGCGCATACACAACTAAGCTGCCCGACACAACCCACAACGTTGCGGGAAGGTTAGATCGAACCAAAGCATCAAAGCGCTCAAATGGTCCACCCAATCTTGTTTTAATCATCGCTGATGACCTCGGATGGCCCTATTTGGGTNTTCTGGGTGATAACAACGTGATGACTCCAAACCTAGATTTATTGGGCAAAGATGGAGCTATTTTTTCCATGGGACATTCGTCCTCTAATATTTGCGCGCCGACCTTGAGGACACTTATTTCGGGACTATATCCCGTTCAATATGAGCGCAGAGCGTCTGAAATTGCCAAAGCTCGAATCGCTAAAGTAGGGGGAATTCCCAAGACAGCCGATAATAGCCACAAGCTGGAGCTAGTTAAAAAAGAATACGAGACAGGTGCCATAGAACATTTTAATACGCTTCCCAGGATGTTGAAAAATAAGGGCTACGTCTCCCATCAGAGCGGCAAATGGTGGGAACAATCATATCAGCACGGAGGTTTCACTGATGGTATGACTAANGGATGGAGCTGGCAGGATTTAGTCGTTCAAGGCAATTCTGGATTTTTCACTCAGATGGGAGGGTGGGGCAATTCAATCGGCCGTACCACAATGAAGCCAATTGATAAGTTTTTACAGGAAAATGCGCATCGGCCCTTTTTCTTATGGTTTGCTCCATCGCTACCTCACTCGCCGTTAAATCCACCTTATCGATTTTATAAATATTTTGACACACGGACCGATCTTTCCGAATCGGCCAAACTGTATTATGCCAATATCGCATGGTTTGACTGGTCTGTGGGTCAATTAGTCGACGATTTAGAAAAGAATGGTGCTCTTCATAACACGCTCATAGTCTACCTTAGTGACAACGGTTGGGATCAGGAAGCCGATAAAGAGTATATAGCGGACTATCTGAACCTAGCAAACGGCGGACCACGGGGTAAAGCATCTTTTTTTGATACCGCTTTGAGAACACCCTTCGTTTTTCACTGGCCCGAAAAAATTAAACCACTAAAAGATGATCAGCATCTCGTTAACGCAATAGATATCGTACCTACCCTACTCGATTACGCAGGAGTCGCGATTCCCAAAGAACTACCTGGATATAGCCTAAAACCTGTTCTTGAAGGGGGGAATATCAACAACCCAAGACCTTTTATGGTAGGCCGCCTNACAAATCATCGATCGGGTACTAATTTTCGTGGACAAATTTTAAACAAAAACGATGATCCCATGGGAATTAAAATGATAGGTTACTACCGAAGAGATTCCCGATGGCATTTTGTTTGGTTGCCGTCCAGCGACGAGTTCGCCCTTTATGATTTACAAATCAATCCAAGACAAACAATTGACTATTCATCGAAGTCTCCTGATTTAGTCAAGTTATTCAAAGCGGACATCCTATCGTGGCGNTCCATGTATGAAACAGAGTGATANAGNGCTTTTTACACTGACTATTTGCAAAAGTTTTTGAGAGAACTTAATAAGTTTTTNCTGGTAATCCAGACGAAATTAACGATACCAAAGTTATTGATATTACATCNGTCCTGATAAGAGGATAAGTAGGATTCCTACTTTACNAAGAACTCAGCGATTTCAGCCAGGCTTTAATTACATGCCGAGAGCCGGTTGAAATCTTAAAAAAAAGATGATACATCAGAGATAATAACAATGTGCTTTCAACTTTACAGAGTTCAAGACTAGTAAATGTCTCCGAGNCTCTATTTTCTCTGACATTTAAGGAAAGCAATTATCAGAAATGTTTAATCAGATAAAACAAACAAAGTCCCTTTGCTAATCTATCTTCAAATTTTCTATGTCAAACTGTAACGTAATCAATGCGCACATCATTTGGTCACAAGATGTGCACAACAAATGTTTTTATGGTTAGGAGACTCACCCTGCAGACTTTCCTTTATCACAAAAAGTCGAATGCAGTTGCCGGTTACGGCATCACTGTCGCCACTGCAATCTTAATCTTTGTTTCTCTCGCGGTTTTTGGGCCAAAAAGTGCTCTTTCGAAGGAGCGACCGAATATCCTCCTCATAATGGCTGAAGACTTAGGAAGCAGAATTGCAGCGTTTGGGGATCAGGTTGCTTTAACTCCCCATCTGGATGCTTTATCTCGACAAGGCACTCGATTTACAAATGTTTTTACCACGTCNGGCGTGTGTGCGCCTAGTCGAACCGCATTAGTACTCGGGATGCACCAAATCTCTGTTGGTGCGCAACACATGAGAGCAAAAGATCTCGATGGCCACAATACGGAGAATGCTATCCATGGAACCCCTTACAGAGCAGTTCCACCACCCGACGCAAAAGCTTACCCTGAGTATCTCAGACATGGGGGTTATTTCACCTTTAACCACAAAAAGCATGATTTCCAATTTGCTGTTACCTGTTGTGGTCCCGGAGGTGGCCCATTCACAATTTGGGATAGAGATCATGCTGGATCATCCTGGAGAGACGCCAAGTTTGATAAAACTTTTAAAAGCAGATCATTTTTTGGCCACATTTCACTTGGAGACACGCACGAGGGTAGAAAATTTCCAAATTTTCTAAAAAAGGTCCGTGAGGGGAAAACCTTCCCAAGCTACAAGATTTATCCTAACTATANCCAAGAAATAAATATTACCTCCCCAGAAAGCGTGGTTGTTCCGCCATACTATGCTGATACATTGCTCATCAGACAGAGTCTTGCGCAACACTATGATGATATTCATCTGATGGATCGAATGGTAGGAAAGATTCTTTCAGACCTGAAAAATGACGGGCTNGCAGAGGACACAATCGTAATTTGGACTGCGGATCATGGTGATGGACTCCCGCGAGCCAAGCGTGAAATTTATGATAGCGGGATTAAGGTGCCGATGATCATAAGATGGCCGGAAAAATATCGGCCAGATGATCATCCACTGGGNGGGATTGACGATCGACTCATCAGTTTTGTGGATCTTGCACCGAGCATATTGAAAATGGCAAATGTCCAAGCACCCANACACTTGCATGGACGAGCGTTAATTGGGAACAAAAATCTTAAACCAAGGAAATATATTTTTGCTTCCAGAGACCGGTTTGACGAACAATTATTTATGGAAAGAGCCGTTAGGGACAAAAACTTTAAATATATAAGGAACTATGCGCCGGGACTTCCGGGCGCTAGACTGATTGCATATCGAGAGCAATCTCCGATTATGGCAGAAATGCGCGGTTTACTTCAAACTGGCCAATTAAATGATGTTCAAAAACTTTGGTTTGCGCCCCAACCTGAGGAACAGCTATACAATCTGAACGAAGATCCTCACGAAATCCAAAATTTAGCCGATAACCCGAAATATAAAGAAATCAAGCACCGGTTGAAAAATGTNTTAGAGGCCTGGCGACAATCAGTCGGCGATCTNAGTCAAATGCCGGAGTCTGCTATGGCAAAGATGTTTTGGCCAAAAGGTATCCCGCCAGTGACGGAAAGCCCTACCATCAGCGTAGACAAAAAAATTATAACCCTCCAAAATAAGACTCCATCCGCATCCATTGGATATAAGTTTCAAGGCACTGACTGGCAACTTTACTCTAAACCATTNCAACTAGCAGAGAGTCAAGTAATCACCATAAAAGCTGTTAAATATGGCTGGAAAGACAGTGAAGAAGTTAAATTCTCTTATGATCCACCCTGATGATACCTGCGCGCAGTCGAAGTAAATTTCTGATTGAGATTCGCATGAGATTTTAGTTGGTGGGGCAGGCCAGTNTTCTTCTCTTGGCCGCTTCNGANGCGATTAGTAATGTGTTTTTGAGTACAGACTTCTCAACAGATTTTTNTAACATAATTCTGGTCTACAAAACTTTACTTTTNGNTATGCCTCGGANTAANACNATGACTAATCAAGCATTGAAAGCCCATACCTNACTCGTTTTGCCGTTCGCAANCTCCCAAAGAAAGGAGAACTATGTCCAGGAATCAGCGAGACATCGCACTCTTGGTATCTACACGGCGGCAAGCCCATTAGTTAACTTTAATTACTGTCGTCATACTTAAGGAGCGCTAATTTGACAATGACTAACTTTTTTAAGGAAAGCCCTGACAATTTCAATAGTCTTTAAACCATTTTGTCTGGTGCGGGTTTACTTTATTACATTAACGGTCCTCAAGATTGGAAAAACAAGATGAAAAACTCAGTGATCTCTCAGACTTATTAGAAAAAAGGAAGAGATTAAGCATAATCTACGAAACGATTCTAAGATAATTGGGGATTTTAATTTGAAGGGTTAACTTAAATTACTACTTAGAAGGAACTCCCAGGCTAATTTTTAAGCCTGTGGCCCCTTCCTTCACGACAACCCTAATTCAATTTTAGTTTCTCTTCCCCTCATATTTCCATGCTTATGCGGCTCTCAGCGCTGCTGATACTCCGGCCACCCTTCTCGCCTTGATCAACTCAAGCACCTGCTATCCGTGTTGATTTGCTTCGGTGAATTCAGAGGTTACAACTTGTTGAATGATTTGATTTAAAGCGAGTTCTGTAGTTGCTAAAGCGTAGTCTGTGTCTAAGATCCTACTCCTAGTAGTCCCATTGTTCTGTAAGAGATTTGTTAGGTTGTCAGCAACATATTCCAAGCGATTATTAAGAGCTCCTAAGTTTGAAAGGGTAGCTAGGTTGTCGAAATGAGTCCATCAATGGATGATATATGAGAGTTTTCTATTAAATTAATGAACGACAGGTCGAAGTTAGGAGATAAAAAAATGATAAATAAGCAGTCCTATTAAGACCCCTTTGATGAAAGAAACCCAAGCGACTCCGTGGTCAGAAAGTCCAAGCTTCTCTTTCCACCATTCGATCTGCTTTTTTTCCCAGTCTATGTAATTTTTAATCATCGCCGCCTCCGCTTGCCGAGTTCCGAGATGTTAATGTATAACTCCGCAAGAAGCACTAAGAATTGAAGATAAGGATTACAACGAATTATCTAACCGATTAATCAGCGCTTAATAGCAAGATCTGATCATCATAATCTATTATTCATAAATTAATAGTTTACTTACTCTTTTTTAAATGTTAGTTTATTCTATTATGAATTACTTTAAATAAGGACCCCATGAATGTTTAAAATTCCATTCATCAGCGTTTTTGCCATATCGTTATCAATAATGACCTCCATCGCGATTGCAGATGATCATGCCAAAAAGGAAACATCCACTAGCACACAGCAGCCAGCCGGAGTAAATACACTTTCATGTAATTTTTTGCCTGGAAAGGACATGGATGATTACATGAAGGTAGTCAATAAATATAACGAGTGGGCTGATGAGAATAATCCTAACCCTCAGAGTGCTTGGCTCTTCATTCCTAGCTTTATTGATAATCGGGNACATGATTTTTATTGGGTGGGTGCGTCTCCCTCAAGGCTAGAGGCTGCCCAGAATATAGATTACTGGATGGAAAACGGAGCTAGTCTGGGAAAACAATTTCAAAAAGTCACAGATTGTAACCAATCGCAACTTTGGGCTGGCCAAACAATCTATGCTTCGGACAATTTTGAGGATTTACCTCGCGGTATGGTTGGTGCCCAAAGTTGCAAAATACATGCGGGCAAGTCTTGGTCCGACGTTGGTGAAGCGACCAGAAAAATAGAACAAATTATCATGGACGCTGGTGTAACTAACAGAGCCGTATACAGATGGCAGCCTCGAGAGGGAGTAGATCGTAGTAAAACGGACTTCTTGAATTTGTTTGTCAGCGAGACCATGGAGCAGAGAATTAGAAATGGAAATATGCTCTCCGAAGCCAAGGCATGGCCTAAAATTCGTGAAGTTAATAACTCGGTAATGAGCTGCCGGTCGCTGGGGATGTTTCGCTTTATNAAGGTGCGGTAGTTGGGGCTGTTGCTGCTCTTGCTGCAGCGGCGGTTGTTTTACCAATGCTACTTTTCGTAACCTAGAGCGTTAAATTATAATTAATATGCACAGCCGAAAAAGATCTTAAAGAACCGTGTTCAGTTGCTCCGTCTACAGAACCCTGCTTTAGCTCATGAGCTTCTCATTAGCATAGAAAATGTTAATTCCTGCCAAAATTATTTTCAACAAAACCACAGTCCCGTTTGACTCGGGGATCGGGAGGATTTTTTTATGTTGTTTGGGACTGTTACTGGACCCACACAATCACATCTTGAGGTGATTGAACCAAATAGTCTGTTTAGTTATGAAGGATTTTCGGCATCTATNACTTAGGGTACCCAAGTACAGAAAACCCGTTAACCATATTTTTCTTTTAGACAAGAAACAAATTCGTTTAATTCTTTGTTTTTCTCTTCTGCAGGTAGATGAAATCGGTCGATTGTCTCTTCCCAGTCAAGNCCAATAAATTTTGACTTAGAATCNCTAAAGCTCGATTCCGATGAAAGATCTACCCCACCCTTGAGTAAGCTAAAATTTAGTAATAACCATGTCCTTGGATCAACGTCCTTTACGCGGATGCCGTAGGATGCACATTGATCCCAATTTTCTGCACAGTAGTACCCAAGAACCAAATCCTTATAACGGTTGTCCGAGGTAGTTTGTCCCATCGGAATCGGGTCTAGGGTCAACGCCTTCTCAAGTAAAGCAATTCCATTCTCCTCGTCTCCGATACGGACTAAGACCTCTCCAGTACCGGACAGAACNCGGGGATCATTTGGATTCAAGCGATATGCTATGCGACCATGTTCCTCCGCTTTTTTATAATCATGATTTGAAAGATATACCGCCGAGAGCATCCGGTGACATTCAAAATCGTTTTCATTGAGGTCAAGAGCCATAGTAAGNTGATGCATAAGGAGCTGATACTTTTCGTCAAAAGCGCTATCGTCGATATATTTTCTTATCAACCCCTGGCCGAGGGTGCATGCTTTCCAAGCGTGGGCTTGGGCATTTCCTTCGTCGATTTCAATTGCCTTGTCGAAAAATTCTATTGCAAGTTGGTTGGCATCTTTGGTGTACTTGTGGTGCTGTTCTTTTCCCCTTAGTAGTAACTCATAAGAACTAAAATTTTCAGTTGGCTTACGTTTTGATCTTTGGAGGCTCGTAATCTGTATCTCGCCTAACAGCGCAATCGTGATTTTCCGCACAATCTCATCCTGAATTTCAAAAACGTCGTCCAACACTCGGTCATATTTGTTGCTCCAGACAACGTTACCACTCTGGGCATCCATCAGCTCAATGCTCAATCGTATACGGCTACCTGACGACCTTATGCTCCCATTGATCAAGAAATCCACGGAATGACCGACTGCAAATTTCATGGCATCATCGCCACCCACTTTAAAATCACTGATTGTAGCGCGAGAAAGAATCTCAAATTCTCTCATCATAGAAAATTCGGTAATCAAATCCTCAACTACTCCATCAATGAGGAAATGACTNTCTTCGTTTTTGCTAAGATTTTTGAACGGGAGAATCGCCAATTTCGGCTTTTTATTGGAGATTAATTCTGAAATTCTGGCTGTTTCGTTGTTCGAGGGAGCCTTGTTAACCTCCGTTGCTATCTCCTGCTGAGACACAACCTTGCTGGTATTTAAGTCTGCAGACCTTACGCTGAACACCTCAAAGTTGGGAGCTATATTTTTGAGGTCACGTGTGCCTGAGGCATCGATGGAGAACGCGACTCGTTTTGCGACTTGCTCCCTAACTACCCTGGAAACTAAGATTTCCCCGGGTTGACAGTGACTCTCCAAACGAGCCGCTACATTTACGCCACTGCCATATACGTTTTCCCCTTCAATGATTATGTCATCTACATGAATACCCACCCTCCAAAGTAATTTTGGTTCAACAGTGGTCTCTTTGTTTCTTTCCATCAACATCTCTTGAAACCTCACCGCAGCGCTCACACACTCCACAGGACTGTCAAANTCCGCGATAACTGAATCACCAGCAGTNTGAAAAATTCTGCCACCAAAATCCTTGATGTTGGAGTCAATGATAACCCTGCATGCATTCAATCCAGATAATGTAGACACCTCATCTAACTCCATATGCTTACTAAAATCAACGCAGTCAGTAGCCAGTATTGTAGCAAGCCTTCTCTTGATATTTGTCACTTGCATACTCCAATTTTAAGCAATTTTGATGAATAAATTTAAAAAGCGAGGTATCCGCAAAAGGACCTTGATCATGAAGTGCGCGCAAGTCGATACTGAAATTTTCCCTGCACAATACAATCCTAATTACCGGTATTCAATAAACATCTCTTCACCCAAAAAGAGCAACGAGATACGCATGATTTTTTGTCAAAACCTTAAAGAGCCCTAATTTAAAATACCAATAATTTCTAAATTACCCCTTATAATGCGAAAATAGCCTCCCTTGTGTCACTAAACGTACTTATACTTACCAATTACATTTTATGCTCCATCATTATTTTCGACACTGGGCGTTATATTACCGATATTACGACAATATTTCAGTAACATTGCATTGCTAAGCGCAGGATCAAAATTAAATTTGCCGAGTTGATAATAATAAATTCTCCCCGAAAAATAACTGAAACTAGTAAACGTAAAGAACGTATAGCTACAATGAAAGAAAAATTAAAAGGAACAATACTCAAAAAAACCTTGCCTCTAGACGTTAGACTTGGTTTAACAAAGGCCGAAGACGTCAAAAATCCCCTGCGTTGGGGCATACTGGGTGCCGGCGAAATTTCCCGACAATGGGTACACGCCGTGAGAGCTTGTGAGGGAGCCACCGTCTCTGCCGTAGCGGCACGCGATACCAACCGTGCAAAGCAGTTTGCAGAAAAAAATCATATTAAATCTTCGTTCGGAGACTACGCTGAAATGGTTCAATCTCCTGACGTTGACATAGTTTTTGTTGGAACTATTCCCGAAGTTCAAAAAGAGCATGTGATTCTTGCGGCAAAGGCCGGCAAGCATGTCTTGTGTGAAAAACCGTTCTCTCAAAATCCGCAGGAAGCACGAGAGATGTATAGAGTCGCCGCAGAAGAAAACGTAATGGCTCAACATGGGATGTGGACGCGGTTTTTCCCTGCGGTAGAACATGCCCGCCTAGCAATCGAGAATGGTATTATTGGAGATGTTTTGATGGTTCAGGCCGATTTTAGTGCAGAATATACGATTCAAGCGGCTCTGATAGCTTTTGGCTCGGGCGCTCCCCAATCTATGACAGTAACTGGAACATCAATAGTGCTGGAGTATGATGAAGATCGCTCAGCCATCTTAAGCTCACCACCTTACCCAAGTGAGTTTCCGGAGGTGGTAGAATTTATTGGTTCTTCAGGAAGAATTACCCTTGAACAACCCGCGCACTGTCCCACTGTAATTACAATTAGAGTACCGAACAAAACACCATCTAGATATATGAATGCAAATACTCCCGCGCCGGTGTCTCGCTATGAGTATCCGATTCCGGACAGAGTCTCTATCCCAATGGCATTCCCAAATCAGCAAGGCTTTATTTATGAGGCAGAGGCGGTTCACAGATGCTTAGCAGCAGGACTACTTGAGTGTCCACAATTCACCAAAACTGAGTCTTTACGGCTTATTGATCTAGTGGCAGAAGTCCAAAAAAATCCTAAAAGACAGACTTATTTAAAAAACCTCCGTGCAAAATACATGTCTAAGTCGCCTACCTAGCCAGCTCAATCCGTAAATCGAGAATTCCTTCTTTTTTACTATTTCACAGATCCACAGAAAAATTGATAACATGAGTTGAATAATTCAATACTATCATTTTAAAAATTTATCCGAGGTCATTGACTGAAAAAGATGGTTATTAGACTTATCGCCAACGGAGGATGTAGACGTGACGAGGCTACCGGCTTTTTATCGAAGCTGGGGGCATGGGCATATCTTTTGGAGTCTGGAGGGAACACCTCACATTCTTACGGGACAGCTCTGAACACGACCGACCACAAAATGGAACTGACCGCGGTTATAGAGGGCTTAAAAGCTATACCAACGGCCTCACACATCCAAATAATGTTAAATAGTGAGTATGTAATGAATGGCGCGACTATATGGATATACACATGGAAAAGAAATAACTGGCGTACCAGTAAACATGAAGCAGTTCCTAACAAGGAGCTTTGGGTGACATTGGAGGAACTAATCAGCTCACACTTACGCATAACCTGGCGTCTCGAGCGTAACATGCATGGGAATCACAGAGGCTACTTTGTTGACCGTTTGTGTCAACTAGCTTTGAAGGAGGTTGTCTCAGGAATGCATTGATCAATTACAGAACATTTTTTTCGACTTAGAATGCTAACCGAAAGCCTCCGTCAAGATTAAGAATTTCGCCATGAAAATACGATCCCGCCCGACTACAAAGCATCACAGCGACGCCAGCCATATCCTCCAGTTCGCCATAGCGATGAGCAGGTATTCGTTTCAACTCTGCCTTAAATGACTCAGCCTCCGGGTCTTGCCAAGCGCGTCTAGTCATTTCAGAATAGAACCGTCCAGGGGCTACAGCATTCACCCTGATAAAATCATCGCTGAGCGCCAATGCCAACTGCTTCGTGAGGTGCTCTAAGATATTTTTGCTTGATGAATAAGCTAGCACACTAGGAAAAACCATGCTCGCAGCCACAGAACTTATAAAAATTACCCGCGATGGGTCCTTTTGTGTCGCGTTTTTTCTCAAGGGCTCAAGAAGAGCTTGAGTCAAAAATAGTGGAGAGCGGGCATTTATATCCATTACTCGGTCCCAGTCCCCAACATCCAANGAATCTATCGGTGTGGCTAGACCAAGACCTGCGTTGTTCACCAGTACATCGATGTATGGCTCCCTATTTTTAATCTTGGAGACCAACGAATTAATACCCTCAAGCGAACTCAAGTCTTCAGAAATTGGGATACATTCTCCGGCCCCTAAAGACGATAACTCATCGGCTTTTGCATTCAATTTNTCATTAGACCGAGCGGTTATATAGACACGTGCTGCTCCAGCCACCAGAAATCCATGAGCCATGTAACTACCTAATCCACTTGAACCGCCGGTCACTAGGCATACTTTTCCATCCATCGAAAAAAGATTTTCCATCTGTTTTTCCTCCCAACACGAATTTAAATCAACGCGATTAGCTTAGGTTACAAATNGACAATAAAAAGTTATAAACGACGACCGATTTTCTAACTTCCTAAAATGCCTCAATAACCTTTACACATATTCCTACGCCATTAGACAGGCTTAATATAATCTATCGGGACCCACCGGAATAATTCTATGTGGATTTAACGAGTCATGGCTACAAAAATAGTGGCGTTTAATATGATCTACGGAGTGGGTCTCCCTTACTGCCGGAATTTCCAGCATATCCGAAACATACCTCGAGAGATTTTCATAATCAATAATTCTTCGTAGATTACATTTGAAGTGAGANACATATACGACATCAAATCTCAGCAATGTCGGGATCAATCTTATGTCAGCTTCCGTGAGCCGATCTCCAAGAAGAAATCTCGATCGGCTAAGTAACGCATCTAATCTATCCAAAGTTAAAAACAAACTAAATACAGCTTCCTCATAGCTTTCTTGAGTCTTTGCAAAACCACTTTTATAGACGCCGTTATTGACTTTGTCATAAATCTCCTCATTGAGGNCATCTATCTCACCCCTAAAATTTTNCGGATAATAATCATTAGTGTTATTGGTGACTGCATTAAATGCCGAATTCATTATTCTTAGAATCTGTGAGGACTCATTATTTACAATTTTATTGGTTTTCTTATCCCATAAAACAGGCACGGTTACATCGGTCGTAATATTGGCCTCAGCTANCTGGTAGAGCTCACGTAAAAACTTAAAGCCATGGAGTGAATCTTTGGTTGCACCCTTGAAGGAATCATCGAAAATCCAACCTTCTTCACGCAAATCGGGATGAACAATGTCGACAGATACATGTCTCTCCAATTCCTTTAATTTTCTACAAATTAAGACTCTGGTTGCCCACGGACAAGCATAGCTTGCATAGAGGTGATACCTACCGGACTCCGGCTTGAATACAGGATGTTTCGAAGAAATACCATTTAAAAATGTTCTTGGCGGCCGGATGAAGGCACCCGAGGACTCGATTATGCTGACCGGCTTGTCATGCCAGGCTCCGTTAACAAGTGTTCCCATGCTTACAAGTCTGTAATTTGTTAACCAATTGGAGTGGCCATTAACGCGATGAAAATGTATTCAAAAATTACGCTCATGATAAAAGGGGGCCTTTCGGCCCCCAGTAAAACTTGCACAATCAGGTTTAGACACTGGATCACCCCCTTTGATATCTGTTGAAACTATCTTAGTGTAATTGGTATTTAGTGCAATGTCACTGAGAGTTTGAAAACACGACTTCGTTAATATAATTAAACACGTTTTGAATAGTGATGATAAAAACGCCAAACTGTAATTCATTGAAATAAATGGTAACATGTTGTTTTGACAGTGTTATATAAAAGTGTAGACTAATTTTATTTATCAGACTCTAATAGAGGTGATTATGACTATTGGTTTCATCGGCAACAGCCAACAACACGAGAGCCGTGTAGAAAATGATTTCGATTACAATAGTACCGTTTCACCTGAACACACCCACCTTGATAAGGTATCAGATGGCTGTTGGGAGAGGTGGGATATAGATCTACTCATTGACCAAATTAAAAACGACGCAATTAACTTTTTACATTTCCATGAAATTCCCTACGCAGACACTCTGCTCGGCGATATAGGTATACCTCCATCCGACTTCATTGAAAAGTATGATCACATTAAAGGCGTTCGTCCGGCATTGAGTATCCTATTTGAGATGCACTGCTTCTCGGAAACAAGGAACTCAAAGAAACAATACGCCTATGCACATTTATTGAGGGCATCTGCCTATTCAAAGCAACTAGCTTTACTTCGTATAGAATCCCAATACCTTGCCGGTAAAGCGTTATCTCTTAAGAGCGAAAAAACCCTACAAATGTATCGTAAACAAAGTCATTTGTTGGAGCTTTATAAGAATTTTAGAATCAACGAAAAGAGCCCGCGTGAGGCCAGAAGATTATCGGCATTACGTCTCAAGGTATCAATGCCGACAGTTAAACGATGGTTTACCCTTCAGAAGTTGGAGGGAGCGTACCAGAAACTCAGGTAAGCGACAAAACTAAATATAAAATATTCGGTAACGAAGGTTTGTTACGTCGAAAATGGCGAGACGTCTCTAATAATATGAAATGCCTTGACAACACATTAATTTTCACCGGTAGCTATTCATCAAGTTGAGTCCTTTTAACTGCCCGTTTTTTAGCTGCCTCCCGATGCTCCCTTATGGGGATATTGGCTCTCACCCTGTCAACGTAGCTTAGATCCAAATCAGCGATTGCAATCCCCTTCCCCTTCACAACTTTATCGAGCACCTTTCCCCACGGATCAACAATCATCGTTTCACCCCAAGTGCTTAGCTTCTTGCTATGCCGACCACCTTGATTAGCAGCAACAACATAACACTGAGTTTCAACAGCTCGCGTTCGAACCAAAAGTTCCCAGTGATCTCGGCCCGTCGTTTTTGTAAAAGCAGAGGGAACAAAAATCATCTTTGCACCCATATTAACTAAATCAAGAAACAACTCAGAAAACCTTAGATCATAGCATATCGCGAGGCCTACCCTTCCCCACGGACTTTCAAAAATTACTGGTCTATTTCCGTGGAGGTAGTCATCAGATTCACGATAAATACCCCGAGCTGAGCCAATCTTAGCGTCGAATAGATGAATCTTGCTATATTCAACATGTGCACTTCCATTAACATCGTAAACAACAGTAGTTGCTTTAGGCCTCTCAGCGTGGCGCTCGTTACTCACCTCCTCTCTCAAATCAATTTGTAATGGGAGAGTTCCAGCCACTATCCANAGCTCAAGTGACTTGGAGAGGGATGAGATCGCGTCAAGCGTGTCCCGTTGTCGTTGTAACGAAAAGTTTCGAGTTTCACCATACGCTAGGAAANTCTCAGGCCAAATCACAATGTCAGCNCCCTGTTCTCTCGCACACTCCGTCAACTCACGGGTTATTGCCCAATTCTTATCATAACTTCTAGTACTTACCATTTGTATTGCAGCAACGCGGGGACAATCTTTTTTCATTGTTTACATATTTGACCTAAAAACGTTTTAATTTCTCAATCTGTTTTTGATTTTCTTAATCTGACCACTGGTCGCTATCAATCTCTACAAATTCGTCCAATACAGCATCTTGCCTGATTGTGGCCACTCTTTTGTTGACTATNCGCAAAGCCCTATCCATTTGGGTAAGATTGTTTTACAAAAATTAACCAATGTGGCCATAGCCTCGAGATACTTTTTAATCGAACAAATACAAGTATGAAGACCGAAATCAAAAGCAAATTGGATTAGTAACGGAAGAGAGAACATTAGTTGATGTTGTATGGATATCACTCCTGTAGTTACTCAATTTTATATCTGACGGAAATTTCATACTCATAGAANCGCTAAAAGTTCACAAGATGTTAATCATTTTAAAAGCCTCTTNATTCTTGAGTTACATGTCAACATTACTCAGCAAAAATGTTTGCGTAAAAAGCATGGACACCTCCGCTGATTATGATGAGTAGAAATCAAAAGTTAATTGCCCTACCCTACCTTTGATCAATTATAATGGAGCTATGACTTTGACAAGACCAATGTAATACTTGTAAAACAATGTTGAGGTTGCATTTTNTAGTATTGGCTCCCTAAAACTTCATTTATAAATTCTTTTTTATNGTGTAATTAATTGAGCAAGGACGGTCGAAGATAATCAAGTTTTATTCCAACATTCAAATNCCAAAGGGAAGTAATAANTTTATGAAAACATAAACAAATAACTCCCACTCAACTGTTACCTTGGTCTTAATGCATGGAACACTCCTTTTTTCAAATTAATATGACTCAATCCGGACGCACTTTCTTCAGAGATCTACGATGAGCTGCGGCCTTTCTCGCAGCTAGACCAATATGAGCCTCGCCCCTCTGCTTTGCCAATACAATTTGCTTTTGTCGCTCGGCCGTACGTTTTTTTTGTTTAGCNTTTCGTGAATCGAAACAATGGCAACATGACTCTCCAAGAACAAAGGTCTTGAGATTCTTTTGTTCACCTGTAATTGGCATCCTACACGCAAAACATTGATCATATGTTCCCCGATTTAATTGATGGTCAACCGCCACCCGATTATCAAAGACGAAGCACTCACCGTTCCACAGAGATTTATCACTCGGAATGTCCTCCAAGTACNTTAAAATGCCACCCTGCAAGTGATAAACAGTGTTAAATCCTCTTTTTTTNAATAATGCTGTAGATTTCTCGCAGCGAATCCCTCCAGTGCAGAACATTGCAATTTTTTTGTGTTTATCCGGATCGAGATTCTGACTAGCCCAATCGGGAAAATCTCTAAAACTTTTCGTTTGAGGATTGATTGAGCCTTCAAATGTTCCAATGCTGACCTCGTAATCATTCCTNGTATCTATCACCAGCACATTGGGATCTTCTATCAGTCTATTCCAATCTCTCGANTCAACATAAGTCCCCGAGGATATGTTGGGATCAATATCTTTCACGCCCATTGAAACAATCTCTCTTTTCAACTTTACCNTCGCCCTGTTGAATGGGACCTCGGAGTGAAAGGCACGCTTAACCTCTATATTGTTGAGGCCTGGCAAACCAGATAACCACNTTAAGATACTATCTGTGGCAAATCTAGATCCTGCTACTGTGCCATTTATTCCTTCTCGGGCTAACAAAAAAGTTCCAAAAACAGAGAACTCCAACATTTTTTCAAATAATGGTTTTTTTAGTTCTTCAAAATTATCTAGGCGCACGAACTTATAGAGCGCACAAGTGACAAAGGACAATTCATCGGATCTGGTATTTTTTTNCTTCAACCCCTTGCTCTCATCTAATTCTGCATAAATTTTTAAGCTCACAACTTTTGGTATTTGATTCGACAGATTCGTAAGTATAATAATCAACGGCTATTACAACTAGGCTTGATTACGGCAAACTTAAGTTTTCTGGGCTTGTCTTGCAATCTCTTTTAAATAGAAGTGCTCAAAAAAAGGGTAATAACTACGAATAATCTTAAATCCAGCATGGGTATCGATATTAAATTTAGACGTTTCTGCGCACTGACTTCGAATGTGGACTCTGGATAGGATGTTAAATAAAAAACATACTAAATCATCAATTTTAAATTACATATACATCAATATGCCGCCAAAATTTGCATGGGACTGTTGTTTTCTTAGCGAAGTGGGGAGGGTTGAACTCACTCGCAAGGGGAGGGCTAGATGGGTAAGTGGGATCTACCGAATTCTTATCACACGTGACGGGATGGAGACCAAGTTTCTCTATGGTGAACTAAGACTTAAAAATGAGGAAATTGTCAGAAGCTCCAAGCCGTTAAAGCGGCTTCTTACAAGATCCATCCGCTATAAAATTTATGAGGCTGCGAAAACTCTNTAANGCGCCTACCACCATTATCAATTATAAAATTGATTGCACAATTTCTCGTATCGTATCGGCCGGGGATGCTGATTGGGTTACTGGACGTCCGATCACAATGAAATCACTACCATTCTCAATTGCGTCGATTGGGGTAACCACCCGTCGCTGGTCATCTGAGGGAGAGTTACTCAAGCGTATCCCCGGAGTTACTAAAATAAAATTTTCTTTTCTTTCATTTCTGAGCATGGGGACCTCCCTTGCAGAACATACTACACCGTCAAGTCCACTTATTTCAGCTGCAGAAGACAGGATTCGAACCTGATCCATGATGTTTTCTTGCATCCCCAACTCCCTCAGATCTCTGCGTTCGATACTTGTCAAGACCGTTACACCAATAAGAATAATCTTGCTACCTTTGCGATCGATTTCTTCCTTCGCAGCCTCCATCATTCTTCGTCCTCCGAATATATGGACATTTGTCATCCAGACTCCCATATCAGCGGCGNCAGCTACCGCTTTAGCAACCGTATTCGGTATATCGTGAAATTTTAAGTCTAAAAAAACATCGAAACCACGTCTGATCAAATCTAAAACTATGGGTGGTCCCTCACTTGTGAAAAGTTCTTTTCCTACCTTTAATTTGCATAAACTTGGTTCCAATTTATCTACAAAGGCCAGCACACTCTCAGCGTCCGAATAGTCAAGGGCAACAATTACTTTTGAACTACAATTAGACAAATACAATTACTCGCTATCAGCGCCCACGTTTTTTTTTGACTTCAGGAGTATTCGATAATATCGGAACACCATCAGAGAGCTAGAAAAAATTCCCAATAAAACCCCTACAAACATGAAAAGTAACAACCAAAATCCAACACTTGCATGAGATGCTTGTACGAAAACGAAATGAACAGAAATTTGTTCGTCATTATAAACAGCAAAGATTGCGCCGATAGCCAAAGCCAGAAAAAAAAAGAAAGATTTGAGCAAAAATAAAACTAACCGCAAGCTAATTCCTCGAACACAGACAGCTAAGCTGCCTAATACTTTGGACGAGATTAGGCTACCACATCAAGTTCTTAGTTAAAAAGTTTTTTATAATCGATACACTCTGAACTTTATGCTTTTAAAACTGGTAGATATGCACTATTTTACAATAAAAATTATTGTTACTTCTGTCTCAGATATGAAAATTCTNNAGAACATCATGTAACTCTCGTNAAAAAAGGTANTTCCCAGACCTNGCCGNNTTTATGTCAATTTAATCTGATCAATTTTCGAGCTATTTGAACATTCAACGAGCGGCTCAAAAAACAATTGATAAAATTTCTCTTAAAAAACTAAATACGAATTTCTAATAAGAAATGTCATGAAGCCAAATTCTTTTCGCTTAGATTGATTAAATTACAATTCTACACCGATCTATTGAGCCTTATTAATGGCCTCTCTGCTCCGACTTCACAAATAATTTCCATAATAATGCTAATATTTATTCAAAGGGATAATAATCGCGAGAAAAAAGCGGAAAGGGTTCTAAAAATCAGACGCACCCAAACAGACACAAGAGAATTTATGCCATTAAAACGTCCATTAATCGCTCAAGTGGGTGTAGCCCAGCCAATCCGCAAGTTATTTGATTACAAGCTGCCATCCTCAGGCGAAGATACTTCATCACCACAACCCGGTGTGCGAGTGGAGGTGCCTTTCGGTAGTCGTAAGGTTATTGGTATAATTATTAACATAAGAAAAAGGAGTGATCTTGATAAAACGAAATTAAAAACAATTCTATCCATTCTAGACAATCGTCCGCTAATTTCTTGTGCCTTGCTTCGCTTATTAGAGTGGAGCGCTAGTTATTACCAACACCCCCTTGGTGACGCAGCTATGCGGGGCCTGCCTAATCTGCTGAGAAAAGGCGCGCCTTTACCCGAGACACGAAAAAAATATTGGCATTTGTCCACGGCCGATACAGAGCTCGTCTTGTCCACCGTAAAAAGTTCTCCAAAACAAAAAGCACTTATAACATTTCTAATGGGTCTCAAGTTTGTCAGCGATGAGGAACTTTCCAAAGAATTTTCCAGATCAATCATCAAACAGGTGTATGACAATGGATATATCTCACAAACCTTTATTGACTCGCCAAAAACTAAAAATAACAGAATCCTTAACGATAAAAAGCTAACATTAAATCCTGAACAACAGCGGGTGTTTAATCATATTAGTCTTGAGAAGTACCACTGCTGGTTACTGAATGGCATAACCGGAAGTGGGAAAACTGAAATTTATTTACAACTCATCGAAAAAGTGCTCAAACAGGGAAAACAAACGCTGATTTTAGTGCCTGAGATTAGCCTAACCCCGCAAACCGAGCAGAGATTCCATCAACGATTTTCAGTGCCGTTGGTATCACTCCATTCTGGAATGACCGACAAGCAAAGGCTTTTTGCGTGGACCATGGCAAAGAATGGTGACGCGTCAATCATCTTAGGCACGCGATCTGCTATTTTTACACCTATACCCCGGCTCGCGTTGATCATAATTGATGAAGAGCAGGATAGTTCATACAAACAGCAGGAAGGTTTTCGCTATTCTGCGAGGGATATCGCCGTAATGCGGGCGAAACACGAAAACGTTCCAATTATACTCGGTTCGGCAACTCCCTCGCTGGAATCATTACACAACTGCCACTCCGGTCGTTACACAGAGCTAAATCTGACTGAAAGAGCTGGTCATGCAAAAACTGAAAAGTGGAAACTAATAGACATGCGATATGAATCTGTTACTACAGTCATCGCCGACGATACTCTCTTAGCTATTAAAAATGCCTTAACTCGAGAAGAACAGGTACTGGTTTTTCTCAATCGTCGCGGCTTTGCACCTGCTTTGCTATGTCATTGCTGTGGGTGGGTTGCAGAGTGCAAAAATTGTGATTCACGAATGACCCTACATCGCAGTCATAATAAATTGATTTGCCATCACTGTGATTTCCGCTATCCGCCCCCATCGGTTTGTCCGCGTTGCAAATCAATGGAATTAATCGCCTACGGCGCTGGTACTGAGCGCAGTGAATTGCTGTTGCAAAAAGCCTTTCCAACAACACCGATAATACGAGTTGATCGGGACACTTCACGAAAACGCGATTTTATGAATTCTGTTTATCATGACGTCAAAAAGGGCAATCCCTGTATTTTGGTAGGCACTCAGATGCTGGCAAAGGGACACCACTTCGGCGGCATCACTCTGGCTGTCATACTAGATGCAGACACTGGCCTCTTGAGTCCAGATTTTCGCGCTTTGGAAAGGATGGGTCAGCTAATCACACAAGTTGCAGGACGGAGCGGTAGAAGTGAAAAAGCGGGAGAAGTTCTCATACAAACTCACCAACCATTTCATCCCAGCCTTAATCTACTATTACACAGCGGTTACCGTGAATTTGCTCAATCTATCTTGGTTCATCGAGAGCAACAAAAGTTGCCGCCCTACTATCATCTTGCCCTCATTCGCGCCGAATCAACTCTTGCATCAGCTGCAGAGGATTTTTTAAAAACCATCAAAATCAAAGCGCAAGAACTATGCTCGCCAACATTAAAAAAAATGATTTATACTAAACCCATGCCTGCCCTTTTGGAGCGGAAATCCAACCGATACAGGTATGTATTTCGTATAGAAACAGGTGATCGTCATCAACTTCAAAAAGTGCTCTCCCAACTTGCTTTTGAAATGGAAAAACTCCCAAAACAATCAGGAGTTCGCTGGACAATTGACGTTGATGCTCTGGATCTATAGCCTNAGAAGTTCAATTTTACTTAGCTTTAACGTGAATGAATCGTTCGAGACACAAACCAGAAACAAACTTAACTAAAATGGGGCGTAAAAATACGAAAAATATCAAACGCAATAGTAGTGGATCGGCTGCTGAAGCTCCATGGAAAATACCTTTTGCATTAGGCTTAGCATTGGGCTCCTTTATTACTTATTTTGCTTTGCCTTATATTCCCAGCATGCAAAGAATGGTAGATATCGCAGATGACGCTGTAACCTCTGTCAAAAACGAAAAACTGCAGGAATTAAAATTCACTTTTTATGACGACTTAAAAACTGCTGAAATTGAAGTTTCCGATTCCCAAGTCGAGACCAATCAAATTAAAAAGCCCTCCTACTTTCTTCAAGCGGGCTCTTTTCAGTCTATTGANGATGCGGAAAATCAACGAATCGAACTCCTCCTGCTCAACCTTGATTCGAAAATTGAAGCAGTTACAAACAGCTCTGGAGAGCGATGGCACCGAGTGCTTGTCGGCCCCCTCGAGAGCAAAGCCAAGGTTGCCACCTCGAGAGCTAAATTATCACAAAACCAGATCGATAGCTTCCTGCTAGAGAGGTCTATGTAAAAAGTAAGCTAGGTACCATTTAGCTAAGGAATTGATGAATTGAAATGTCTTTTTTTAGGAAAATCCCCTTATTTATCGCCTTTTTAATTTTTTTAAATAGTCCTGAAAATTTAGTGGGTAGCACTGCCGAATTGCCTCCAACCAGGGAACAATTTCGAGGAAGTAACCGGCCAGAGAAAGGCCTCACCAACAAGGAAAAGACTTACTTAAAAAGATCGCATAGTGCGGTCATTGACTTCGATGGGCAGATCGCGATGCGACACATCGAAAACCTTACAAGCTTTGGCCCACGATCACCAGAGTACCCACAAGCAAAGTTANTAACGTTATCTTATATTCGCTCCCAAATACCGCCTTCAATGAGTATAAAAGTCCATGAGTTCGATGCAAATGCGCTCAATGGCACCAATTTATGGGTAAGTAGACGAGTAGAGAAAAAAAAATCAAATACGCTTATCATGCTCGGTACTCATTGGGACACTCGCTCGGTCGCTGATCGAGACACCGATATTACTCAGCGGAATATACCAGTATTAGGCGCCAATGACGGCGCGTCAGGTGTCGCAGTGCTGATCGAGGTGGCAAAACACCTCCATAGTAAGCCGCCTGACGTAAATGTCGATCTTATTTTTTTTGACCTTGAAGACCTAGGTAATGTTGGCAACAATAAATATGCCATAGGCTCAAGTAAGTTCGTAAAAGAAAATCCGAAATATCGACCCACCGCAGGTATTATTATTGATATGGTTTGTGACAAAGACTTGCGCATACCCCGAGAGTACTACTCATCTGTAAGCGCGCCAGAGGTCCTTGCTCGAGTGTGGGAGAGCGCTGAGCGACAAGATGCAGAAGTTTTTAAAAATGTAATAGGAGGGGCGNTTATTGATGATCATATTCCATTTTTACAGGTAGGAATTCCCGTCGTAAATCTCATCCATTTCCCATTTCCAAAGACTTGGCACACTACTGAAGACACAATCAAATTTTGTAGGTCACGCAGTTTGAGTCAAGTTGGTCGAGTTATCTTAGATTTTATCTATCATTATGACNTTAATCAGACAATAAGATAAATGCAACTTCATAAAACCGAACGCAACGAGCTGATACAGAAATCAACATTCTCAGGGGTGCTTGCGTGTC
Source organism: Porticoccaceae bacterium (assembly GCA_002720735.1). Taxonomy (GTDB): domain Bacteria; phylum Pseudomonadota; class Gammaproteobacteria; order Pseudomonadales; family Porticoccaceae; genus TMED48. Next base: position 29,969 of record PBJN01000025.1, on the reverse strand, counting down.
CCATGAGCCCGATACGCCAAACCTTGCCAGCTAAAGCACCTAATCCAGCACCAATTTCTAGGTTAAATTCTTCGAGCAAACGGCTACGAATTTCCATATCATCAACCCCATCCGGAATTGACACTGCATTTAATTGAGGTAGTCGATCCGCCTTGTTTACAACGAATTCTATCCCCATNGACTCAAGACCATCATACAGTCGAAGATGATTCTCTCTGTGACGCTTCCAGGCNGCCTCCAGCCCTTCCTCCTGAACCATAACGAGAGACTCATGCAACCCATACAAACAATTTACCGGTGCAGTGTGATGGTATGCTCTCTTGCCCTCTCCCCCCCAATAATTCATTACCAAATTCAAATCTAGGAACCAACTGTTAACTTTAGTCTGTCGGGTACGAATTTTTTTAGCGGCACGCTCATTAAAGCTNACCGGAGACAGTCCAGGTGGAGCCGATAAGCACTTTTGGGACCCCGAGTAAATCGCATCGATTTCCCAGTCGTCCACAAAGAGAGGTGTCCCCGATAACGAAGTTACAGTATCAACAATCGTGATACAGTCGAACTCATGAGCCAATCGAACCAAAGATTTCGCATCAGATTGAACCCCCGTAGAAGTTTCTGCATGAACAAATGCCACGATAACAGCACTAGGATTTTGCTTCANGGCTTCCTCAAGTTTTGTCGGATCAACAGCACTTCCCCACTCGTCTTGAACCATGATTGCCGAGCCACCACAACGCTCCACATTTTCACGCATCCGTCCTCCAAAAACTCCATTTTGGCAGACAATAACCTCATCACCGGGCTCAATCAGATTTGCGAAACAGCATTCCATCCCCGCCGAACCCGGCGCAGATACTGCAAATGTAAGCTGATTATTAGTCTGAAAGACATACTGCAAAAGTGTTTTTATCTCATCCATCATTTCTATGAATAACGGATCTAGGTGCCCTATAGTCGGCCGAGCCATAGCACTAAGGACACGATCACTCACATCGGATGGCCCTGGCCCCATAAGAGTCCTTCGTGGGGGGATGAATGAATTTATGTTCAAACCACTCTCCTTTTTATCACAGAATTTGGTTGTCGATGAAAGATCTAAGGCTGAACGGGGACATTAAATCTTATTTGCGCCATTTAAAAACCAAAAAAAGATAGATATTCGTATTAAAATTAGTTGTAAAAAAGTTGGTTGTTTTAATCAAGGATGAAATCTAATATTAATTCGGTAATCAAGCAAGTAAGAACTAACATTATTCTGTGTTCCACCATAGTTTACGTGTAAAATTACCCAAAGGCGCATTAACAGCAAAGCATATAGAGGGTCCATCAAATGCCTCGTCTATTCGACTTCTGCCCGAGTAAGTTAAAACAATCTTCTGTGAGATACTTTAGCATAATGGTACTCGGCACAGCGATAGCTCTGTCACCGAAATTAATTATAGCGATGAGTGCTGAGGAAGCTCTGCGAGACTATCATGAGGCTATAGAACGCGTTGAGGCCAATAGTGATGCGTTCTCAATCCAGTTATCGGAACTATATATGGGGCTGGGGAGGGCATTAATGAACGATGAAAACTATCCAGATGCACAACGAGCCCTCAAACGAGGTATGCAAATAGAGCGAGTTAATTTCGGAATACAAAGCATCTCTCAAACACCTTATCTTTTCTTGCTCGCTGACCTCGACACTATGGCAGGAGATGCAGAATCAGCTCAAAAAGCGATGGATTCAATATATCTGCTCGGAAAACATAATTATGGAGCTTCTGATCCCCGCATAATAGAAACACTGGATAAGATTCTTAACTGGCAGGTGGCTCACTACAGAGCCAATCCCGGCCGAGGTAGTCTTAACTACATTGTTGCTGCCGACATCGTATCACAACGAATGTCGAGGTTAATGAAGGAAAGTGTACCTATGGAAGATCCAAAAACACCCGTCTACTATCAAAAACTTGCAGCGGTGCAATACCTCGTGGCAACTCATGTAGATCAGTATGGATTACCAACCGAGGCAACTTTTGAAATAACTACAAACTCCAGTGCACAAACCACGACCCGCTCTGCCGCTGGGTTAACATATTATCGGCGTGGGAAAGCAGCNTTAATCAGTAGAGTTGAATCCCTCTCTAATCAACCTGGATCAGACCTCATAAGCCAGGTGAATGCCATCGCTCAGTTAGCCGATTGGTATCTTGTCTTTGGTCAAAGCCATGCGGCCATCAAAGCATACGGCCTCGCATTTGAAACACTTTTGCATGAGGGTGTGTCTGAAGATGTTAAATCACTTTTTTTTTCCAAGCCACAGAAAATTGAGTTCAATCTCCCGGAAAACAACCAAGATCAACCTCGTAAGGTATTAGAAGTTTCTGCACTCATCACTAAAAGAGGTCGAGCAAGAGACATTCAATTTATTGATCCTCCTAAAGACTTATCTGAGGAAGAAATGCGGTCGATACGTCGATCTATCCAGAAAAGTCGATACAGACCTCGTCTAAATGAGGGTAACCCAGAGGAGTCTCCTCATAAAATATTCCTGGCACGGTCGGTTGTTGATAATTAGTCTTTAGCCACACTTTATGGTAAGAGGTATATCATGAATAAACCCTTTTTAAATTTTAAAACAATGTTTCAAAAGTTCCTTCGGTCCATAAACTCCGCAGTGGGTATTTTTTTATGCTTCAATTTACTTGCCTGTAGTTCTGTTGTCCCAATCCCCACCAGCTCAANCTCGTCTTCTGGAGGAGCAACCATTAATATTCCGGGTGGCAGCGTAAGTATTCCCGGAGGGGTTTCCATTCCCNCTGGGTCGTCTACGACTAATTCAGATAGATCAGCTTCAGGCGGCCCTAGTGATAATGGTGGCGGGCCCTCTTTGGAGGAGTTGGACTCAAACCTCGAAAACTCATTAGATGACTTTGACAGTCGTGTTGGCAGTTCTGCTGGTGATTCCGGCATAGATGTGCTTGACCCGATGGGAGGCAGAACTTTGGCAGCAGACTCAGATCAGCCGTTGTATGAGGAACTTGAGGAGAACGGAAATCCAGTCGCGGCGCGCGCAGACCAGGGAGCGAGTGAGACCAAATCTTCGGGAGATGTAGAATCAATGTCATCCAGAAGTAAAGATTCCGGCAATGCTACAACTATTCCGATTCCTGACGATATTGGCGAAGGACAAGGTGATGACATTGTCGAAAGACAAATAAGGGAAGCTGCGTCTCGAGAGACTGACCCGATTCTTCGTGAGAAATTATGGGAAGAGTATCGCCGCGCTAAAGGATAAATATGAATTATGAACAACTATATTTTTCCGACCAAGAATGAAACTTACATTCCAGTTTTGGTAATTGCTTTCATGCTTTGCATGTCCGCACTCTCACATGCGGCTATCGATAAGATCACTTCTTCGACTCCAATCACCTTGCTTTCGCCGACAACATCAGTTCCGGTAAAAGCGCTGCTAGATGTGGGTATCGTTGCCTTCGATGACGGTCTTGATCTAACTGATGAGGATGACACAGTCTTTCCCGAAGTCCGTTTAGCAGAGTCGGTATATTTTGCAACGCAACTTCTTAGGGTACTGGAAAAGAGCGGTGCTTGGGGACCTGCTCGAGTTATCCCTGACAGAGACGCAATAATGGATTTATACATTGAAGGGACTATCTTACAATCGGATGGTGAAACCTTGGCAATGGATATAGTCGCGCGAGATAGCGGTGGACTCACATGGTTTACCAAAAAATACCAAACAACTGTCGGAAAATATGCATACGACAGAAGGAGAAAGAACGCCGGCGACCCATTTCAAAATGTGTATATCAGCATAGCGAATGACCTCCTCCAACAATATGAAAGGTATGGCGTAAAGCGCGCGCTAGAGCTTCGACGATTGTCGGAAATGCGTTTTGCTCAACGATTCTCCCCAGAGGCGTTCAACCAATACACACAGACAGACAAAGAAGGCAAAATAAAAATAGTTCGTCTGCCGGCAGAAGCGGATCCACTCCTAGAGAGAGTGCGCCGGATTAGAGACCGAGATCACCTTTATATTGACCGGATGCAAGAATTCTACGACGGTTTTTCGAGGCAAATGCACGTACCCTATCAGGACTTCAGGCGAGCATCCTATGACTCGGTTGTGAAAGCAAGGCAACTAGAAAAACAGGGAAACCAACGCATAATAGCGGGAATTGGAACCATCGTAGCAGGGATCTACGGTCGTCTTGAGAGTGACTCCAGCGCGGGCCGCCTTGCCAGTACAACGACAGCGGGGGCGGGTGGCCTACTGGTCAAATCAGGTCTTGAAAAAAAACAAAGGGCAGCTAGTTACAATGAGTCGGTGGCTGAAATGGGTTCCGGTCTCGAAACAGCGCTGGCCCCTGAGATAATCGAACTCGAAGACCGAACCGTAACCCTCTCTGGTAACGTGCAGGCTAAGTACCAACAATGGCAGGCCTTGTTGCTACAGATCTATGCAGAGGAGCGGATACCGCCGGAAAATGAATAAAAAACAGATAACACTCCTAATGCTTATTTCTATTTCGGTAACCGTAGCTTTTGTGCTCCCAAAAGTGATAGATGANCCGTTATTTACGATTAAAGAAAATTCAATTGAAAGTAATTTACAAGTACCGCAGCTAACTCCCTCTCAGTTAGCAGAAAAACAAAAGTATCGCCTTAATTCGCAAGAGTTACTGGCTCAAATAATCACAATAAGGGACTCATTAGATGCACGCGGAGTCAGAAAATGGGGGCAATTTAATTTCTTGGAGTCACTNAAGTTAATTGAAATTGGTGACCAGTTATACTTGGATACCAAGTATCAACAAGCGATCGCTCGTTATAATCTTGCACTTGAAAGACTTAGAGTGCTGGAGAGCACCGCCGAGGCCACGCTCGAAGCTAGCATAAAAAGTGGATTGAAAAGTATCCTTCAAGGAGAAGTGTATAAGGCCCAAGAATATGCCCAAACTGCTATCACAATAGCACCTGAAAATCCTCAGGCCACCTTGCTCTTAAGGAGGAGTGAATCACTACCAAAGGTCCTTGTGCACTTACGGGACGCAACTGCACATCAGAATGCTGGTGAGTTGGACTTAGCCAAGCGCCAATACCAACTAGCATTAGCACTCGATGATAATTTCTTGCCAGCTAAAACAGAGCTTAAAAAAGTTAACAAAACACTTTTGGATCGAGATTTTCAATCACTTATGAGCCTTGGATGGGATAAACTCGAAAAAAATCAGTTTCAAAGCGCCAGGAATGCATTTATATCAGCAAAGACATTGGATAAAAGCAAAATATCCGTCGACAAGGCGTTGCTACAACTTGAGACGCGAAAACAACANTTCGAAATAACAAAAAAAATGGAACGAGCCAGAAAGCTGGAAATGGACGAGAAGTGGGCCCAAGCGTTGCAAATCTACAACGACCTAATCCAACTTGACGGCACCTTAGTCCAACCAAGAGTCAAAAAGATTAATGCCTCAATTCGTAGTGATTTGGATCGTCAAACAAACGCTATACTCACAACTCCGCTGGCCTTGGCTGATAAAAAGACCTATGAAAAAGCAAAAGTCTTACTAGACAATCTACTTGGAATCGCATCTAACGACGTTGAGACATCCAAGTTATCAGGTCAAATTAGAGATCTAGAGAAATTACTTGAGCAATCACAAACCGCCACCGAGGTTATCCTTCAATCAGACGGTCAAACTGAGGTGACCCTTCTTCGCGTATCACATCTCGGGGTTTTTGCGCGTAAAACAGTGTCCTTACGTCCTGGAAAATATAGCATCCTTGGTGCCCGGACCGGATTTCGAGACGTTTTGATAGAATTTACGGTCGACATCGGCTCAAATAATGTACCTATTGATGTTCGTTGTAGTGAGACAATATAAACCCAGTGATGCGATACTCCGCGGACTTTACATGAAGTAGACCACAAATCATTAGCAATCATTGCAGCTTAGGCGAGGATATGGACTCAACAGATCGGGAAGTAGTGGAAGGAAACCTTAAGCCCACAAAATTTTTACCTTTGGATGGTGAGACCAGAAAACATAGGGGTAAAATTTCTGTGGGTTTATGGGTCTTAGCTATTACCCTCGCAGCAGGCTCGCTTGTGATGCTCTACCTTGCATCAGCAAGTCCGGTAATCATTACCACCACACCTTCAGANAGCCGGATCGAGTTGTCAGGTATATCGTTTAGAATCGGATCAAATTATCTCTTACTCCCAGGAAAATATGAGGTAGGGGTAACTGCCCAAGGTTATAAACCATACGATATGGACCTTGAAGTATCATCAAATAACGAACAACAATTGAACGTGGTGCTAGAACCTCTTCCCGGTCAATTACAAGTTGAATCAACATTGACGGAAATAACTGCTCGGGTAGATGGTGCGCCATCTGTCACCATCCTACCCGGAGTAATCAAAGGATTGAAAAAAGGCTCTCATCAAATCGTCCTCTCCAAAGCCAGGTATCTGGATTCAAAATATGACGTTGACATTATCGGCCTGGGTGAAACACAAACTCTATCGGTTGAGCTGCAACCCGGCTGGGGAACTCTGAAAATTGAATCTGTGCCGAGTGCCGCTAAGCTTTGGGTGGATGATAAATTTGTAGGTAATACGCCTATCAGTGCTGAGGTTTTACAGTCAGGAAGTTCCATCTTGCTAAAAAAAAGCGGATTTAATGATTGGTCGGACACGTTAAGTGTCCCTGCCGGGGAAACCCAGGTATACCCGCCAGTTTCCCTAGTCACAGCCGACGGATATCTGCAGCTGGAGACTGTTCCCAATGGCGCAAGTGTCATGCTCAATGGTAATTTTCAGGGAATTACGCCACTCAAGATTCCAGTTCGTCCCGAGCAAAAACACAAAATCGACGTGATGATGGAGGGATATATCAAAAAACCCTACAGGTTCACTGTTGCCTCCGATCAAGTACTGGAGTTGCAGTTAAACCTGCAAGAGGACATCGGAGAAATTGCACTTTCCGTATCCCCCGAGGGAGCAAAGGTATACGTTGACAACAAGTTTTCGAAAACCGGATCACAAACGCTTCGGTTACCATCAAGGCAACATGAACTTAGGGTAGAACAGGAAGGATATCGNACTGAAACATTTAAAGTATTACCGCAACCTTCACAGCAACAAGCGCTTTCAGTCACCCTCCTTACAGAGGAAGCGGCATATTGGTCAACACGTCCCAATCGAATAAAGACGGTTGGCGACATACAGTTACTATTAATGCGTCCTAAAGCNTCGTTCCTCATGGGAGCACCCCGCAGACAACCTGGACGAAGAGCAAATGAGATNGAACGGTCTGTAGCACTCCAAAGACCCTTTTATATCGGGGAAACCGAAGTCTCAAATCGACAATTTCGCATGTGGAAAACAACCCACAGCTCATCGGCAATTTCCGGGAAGACCCTTGATATGGAGGAACAACCCGTAGTCAATGTTTCTTGGGTAGACGCCATAAGATTTTGTAACTGGCTCAGTAAACAAGATGGGCTTTCACCATTCTATATTTATGGTTGTGACTTAAATGGGAACATCGAATGCCGAATAGAGTCTACTGGCACAGACTGGTCATCAAATGGCTACCGTCTTCCAACCGAGGCAGAATGGTCGTGGGCGGCGAGGACTGGTGTTGGCGGTTCTGCTCAAATTTATCCGTGGGGAAACGACCGCTTTCCTCCTGACCGAGTGGTTGGGAACTATGCTGATACATCAGCTGCAAAACTAGTACGATTTAAATTAATCAGCTATACAGATGGGTATCCAGTTTCTGCTCCAACAGGGACCTTTGCCTCGAATAATAAGGGGCTTTATGACATTGGTGGTAACGTAGCCGAGTGGGTAAACGATTATTACGATCTGCAAGCCCACCGAGGGGAAGCCTTAATAGATTTTAGAGGTCCCGAGGAAGGGACCCGACATGTGATCAGAGGTGCTAGCTGGGCTATGGGATCAAGATCAGAATTACGGCTCACATACCGGGACCATGGAATCGATCCGCGAATTGATCTAGGGTTTCGGATTGCTAGATATGTAGATAGGATTACTGAAGAATAATGATCAGGATTATTTTGTTATTCACAATCCCAACATTGTTTTTTTTCTCCTCCCTGGCCGACTCTGATGAGGAAAGAAAAGACGATCAAGAAGCGGTTGAATCGCAGATAAAAAATAGCNCTGAAAAAGAAGAAAGGATCGATGAGGACCAAAAAAACGAAGAGTTCAAACCTTCTGAGGAAATATCAGAAGATTTTCCCGTGCCCTTGCCTGCAGATATTTAAAATTGCCAAAGAATTGGATTAAATAATGAAAAGAGATACTAACGAGTTGTACTACCAGTTGGTCACATTGTTACTAGCATTTATCGTTATACATACAATTTTTGTGACTTTGGTCAGACCTAATGCAGATGTGATTATCCGTCAACAAGTAGATCGGGCTTCAGTAGACGGTAATTATGTGGTACCTCGCTCTATCTTTGTCGTAATCAAGGATCTTGAGCAGGAATCCTGTTTTATACTAATGGTATGGGCCTTCGCTATCATGGGATATAAGGCTCGGTCTATCTACAAAGAACAAGCTTTGTTAAGCCGCGCGTTGATCAATGTGAGGGAGGGATCAAGGATACTGGTTGAGGACGTAGATCAATTTACAAAACCTCTTGAATCGTTGGCAGAAGAACAACGTAACCTGTTGCTTCCAAGGGCGTTACAATCAGCGCTCATGCGCTTCCAGATGACTGGAAATATTCAGTCTGCAAACGATGCAGTGGCTACGGTCTGTGACACTGAGAGCGAACGCCTCGACTCTGAGTTATCGATGATCCGATATATTACCTGGGCGATACCGTCGATTGGCTTCATTGGTACTGTAAGAGGGATCGGTGCAGCACTAGGTCAGGCCCATGAAGCCATGCAAGGAAATATCGCTGGCGTTACTAGTAGCCTTGGAGTTGCATTTAATTCCACATTTGTCGCGCTACTAATCAGCATGGTGGTAATGTTTTTTATGCACCAACTCCAGTTAATCCAGGAGCGCCTCGTCCATGATTCACAACGTAACTGTGAAACCCAACTACTCCGTTTCCTCAAAGTGTAGGTGCGAGGTATGACACTGGCAGCAGTCNTTTTTAATGGACAGAGCCTCCAGATGTTTGNTGAGGATGANAGGAAGTACGAATCACCCGCTTACGTNCATATTTCTGAGGTAGGGCTGATTTCAGGAGAGGAAGCGAGACGACTTACATGGTTGGAGCCGCAAAACAGCTATACAAGACACTGGGATCAGCTGGATGAAAAACCCTTGGATAAACCAACGCGCTGGGCGCGACACCATGCAGATCTATCTTTCTTCCAACTTGCCGAGTTGCTTTCAAAGATCGACTCACCTGAGCTCTTANTTGCGATCCCTGGCAGCTTCAATAACGACCGGCTCCAGCTTCTGCTCGGCCTTGTCGAGGCAGTTCCGGCCAAAATCTTTGGGGTCATTGAAAACGCTCTCTTATACGCTGAAGACCATCACCGCGCGGTAATCCAACTACACGGGCATCAAACGGTGATATCTCACTTAGAGCACACAGGAAAATACCTGCAAATTCTAAACTCTGAGGTAGTTTCAGACATTGGTTCGCTTCAATTATTGAAAAATTGCGCGAGGTATATCTCAGAGCGTTCGGTCCTCGCAACACGTTACGATCCAATGCACTCTGCAATTGCTCAGCAGAACCTGTTCAATGAGCTACCAAGCATATTAGACAAATTCAAAACGAGTTCAGAGGCTGTGATTAATATCAAGTCTCCTGACTCTAACTTCTCATTGCACGTAAATCTTAAACACATTCAACAAATGCTCGACCCAAAATTCGAGGCGTTAAAAGTCGTTTTAAAGGATTACAAGACTGAGCAATTGTGCTTGACGCCTCAAAGTGGCCTGCTGAAATTGTTATGTCCAGCATTAAGGGAAGTAAAAGTGCCAGAGGACTCTTTAATTGAAAGAAAATGCATGCGATTTATAACGCAAGCACAACGAGAGGGAAAACCTCTTAAACGGCTAAACCAGGTTTTACTCTCACATATTAACGATCTGCCTTACGATAAGGCATCCACCCAAAAAAACAAATCGCGAGGACGGATTGCGACACACCTTCTGCACGAGAGATGCGCATGGCCTTTAAGCTCTGCCCTAAGCTTCACAATTTCACAAGACCGGTTGTCAGTCGCCTGTAAAGAGCAGAGCGATGCCGATTTAGTTTTGTCTTTGGAAGACGGCAATCTTCTTATAACTTACAAAAAAGAGGACCTTTATACTCTTCTACCAAACCAACCACTACCCGGCGAATCTCTCCATATAGACAAACACCAGCTCACACTCATTGAGGTGGTTGATGCCTAAACAACGCCGAAATATCGCGTTAAGTTTATCCTTTTTGGACATTATGGCATGTGGGTTTGGCGCGGTTACCCTCCTTTTTTTAATCTTTAGACACAGCGCGTCAGAAGTGCAAGACCCGAACACGAATGCTGCAGCGGAAATAGAGTTGTTGAAAAAAGATCTTCAGGTAGCCGAAGAACAAAAAGCAGCACTCCTAAATAGCCTTAAAGTATTAAAAACCAAAGTGGTCGAAGCACAAGGACAATCACGACGGGTTGTCACCGAATTACAAGAGGCAGAACTTAGTACTCAAACCGATCCGAAAGAAGAAATTGATAATCTTCGGCGTCAAGTAGAAATCCTCAAAAAAGAAACTGCAGAGCTCGAGGATATCGAGTATGGCGACAAGGTTAGAGAATTTGTTGGGGATGGTAATCGACAGTACTTAACGGGTCTAAAACTGGGTGGTGAGCGCGTTTTGATCTTTGTGGATGGTTCGGCCAGTATGTTAGCGGATAATGTAGTTAATGCTATTATTCGACGGAATATGGATATCCAACAACGTCAATCTGCTCCAAAGTGGCTTTGGACAATGAACACAGTAGAATGGTTGTTGGCACAGCTCCCTGCCAGTAGCAGATTTCAGTTATACATCTTTAATACTTCGGTCTCGGCAGCTGTTAACGGCACCGATGGAGAATGGCTAGACGCCGCCGACTCATTGTCAGTAGAACGCGCGGTAGAGGGCCTTCGTGCTTTCGCTCCTGCCGCAGGCACAAGCTTAGAAAATGCGGTGGTNAGCATAAATGACTTCGATAAATCACCGGACAATATCTTTATTCTTACTGATGGTTTACCAACACAGGGTGCACGAGCACCCTCCTCCTCGATGGTTGACGGTGACCAACGAAGAAAAAACTTTCAAAATGCAATTAAGAAGATACCTAATGGAATCCCGGTTAACACAATATTATTTCCAATGGAGGGCGATCCAGAGGCTGCGGCCCTATTCTGGCAACTCGCTTTAAATACTCAGGGAGCCTTTATCGCACCCTCTCGGGACTGGCCATAAAAATGTATAATCAATTCGAGGTCGAAACATGAAAACGAAAAGACGTCACACCTCGGAGGCGAGCTTAGCATTCTTGGACGTAATCAGCTGCGGATTCGGAGCAATTGTGCTCCTTCTTGTAATCGCAAGAATTGGTGACCCCGCCACCATCGAAGATATGAAGGACCAACTAGTAGGGTCGCTCAAGGCTTTTCAGCTTGAACTTTTTGACATCAGAGGCGAAACAATCCTAATAGAGGAACAACTAGTTTCTCAGCAGGAGCAGCTTTCAGAGCTTCGGGAAAGAATCGCCCGCTTAAAAAAGCAACTCGCCTCTGCCAGGGCCCAAGCAACTGAAAATGCTCAATCATTGGCTCAAGAAAAAGAACAACTGAAACTCGTTCAGCAGGTGCTCTCTGAGGAAATGCTTCGTCTACAAGAAGCTGGCTCTNTTAGTCAAAACGATCTTGTGGGCGGGATTCCCGCCGATAGTGAATACATTATTTTTGTAATAGATACATCTGGCAGTATGCAAAGTAGGGCNTGGGAAAAAGTACAAAAAGAAATGATCAACATCTTNAATGTATATCCAGAAGTAAAAGGTCTTCAAGTGCTCAATGATATGGGACAATATATGTATGACGCCTATCGAGGTCAGTGGATTACAGATAATCCTGATCAGAGAGATGACATCGTGAGAACTTTGCAACAGTGGGCTCCGTTCAGTAATTCCAGCCCTGTGGAAGGCATAGAAGAAGCGCTCCGCGATTTTTACGAACGAGATAGAAAAATAAGCATATATATATTAGGAGACGACTTTCAAGGCCGGTCAGTCAAGCGGGTCGTTGATATGGTGAATCAAATTAATCAAATTGATCGTAAAACTGGAGGTCTGGCGAGAATTCATGCGATAGGGTTTCCTGTACAGTTTACTGCAGGAAGGGAACCAGGAGCTGGCGCGATTAAATTTGCAGCACTCATGAGAGAATTAAGCTATAACAATGGTGGCACCTTCGTTGGATTAAACAGCTTAAATTAGTTTAGGTACCGATATGCGCAGTCAGCATCCACTTTTTTTTATTACCATTATATGCATCGCGTTAATCGTCAAAGGATGCGGTGGAACTACACAAGTGCTCTCTGAAGATAGTTTCCCCGAACTTCTGGCACCATCGCGTGCCTTTTATGCTGTGGTAATTTTCACGCCAGAATTTTCAAATTATGTTGCAAGGCCCAGTAGCAAAACGAAACTATCGATTGGGAGCGCTCAAGAGAATATTATGCGGAAAACCTTCTCGGCTTTGTTCGACACGGTAGATTTTTTTGATTCAGAAGAAAAGATAGAACAGTCGCCAGATATTATAATTTATCCCACGGTAGTAGAGACGCAAATCGCAATCCCCTCTCAAAACTATCTGAATGTCTATGAAATTTGGATCAAGTACAATCTTAGGCTTACTGACGTCGAGGGAAACCTTATCGATAACTGGTTCATGCCGGTGTATGGAAAAACGTCCGACTCATTTATGTTACAGAAAGAAAAGGCTATAAGTTCTGCCACCAGAGCTGCTCTCCGGGATATTGGTGCCAAACTTAGTCTTGATTTTTATAGGATTCCATCAGTCGAAAGACATCTTAGAGAAAAACCAAGGAGATCGTAACACATGCCGCTTGTGATAAATTGCATATTAATTTTCATACTGACTGCTTGCAACACCACCACAACGATAGACGAATATCGAAGTTTTGATGAAGGAGTAACTGTGAGTAGTGAGGAGACAATCGCGCTCCTTGGACGCAGAGACGCAGGACATTATGAAACAGACGATGAATTTGTTGCCTGTGTAGGCGACAAATTACGATTGCTAAGCCTAAATGTTTTACCTGAACGCAGGCTAATTGACGCCTTATATCCTTGGCTTGAACCCAGAACGGCGCCAAAGGGATTACTTCGCATGCGACAACTTATACAGGAGCCTTTAATTAATAAAGCGATAACAGAAAGAGGAATACGATTCTTGGTATGGTTAGACGGTTCAACAGAAACGCTCGACCGAAACGGTTCTATCAGTTGTGCGGCAGGTCCTGGAGGCGCGGGATGTTTTGGTTTTGCAACATGGGACAAGGCATCTGTCTATGANGCAATCGTTTGGGATCTATCNGATGTGAGTGAAGTAGCNCGNGTTCGAGTCGATTCTGAAGGCACNTCATACCTNATAGGTGCCATCGCCCCTATTCCGCTTTTGACGCCGGTAAAAAGTGACGCTTGTAAGGGACTTTCCTCACAGCTAGAGGCAATATTCAATTAAAAAAGTATAATTCAGGTAATAAAATGTCTGTAATCCGAAACTTCAAGTGTTTTGCTAAAATAACCGTCTTCGCAACGGCATTTTTAGCATCGCAAACAGGCCTATNTGNCTCTAGCGGCCAAAAACAGTATGAGGAACTATTGAAGCGGACACCATTGTTCAACGATCCACAGCTTACTNCCTACATCGAAGACTTGGGAGCTGAGGTTGTATCAGTATCAGAGATGGCGGGCGAGAAATTTATATTTAGCTTACTTGATGATCCCGCTCTTAATGCTTTTGCTACNGCAGACAACTTCGTTTACATTAATCGAGGACTTTTAAACTATGTAAGCAACGAGGCTCAGCTTGTTTCTGTAATTGCGCATGAGGTAGCACATGTGACTCGGGGACATATTAATAAGCAGTCGAAGAGTGGTACCGCGACTCAAGTCCTATCGACCGTTGCTGCAATCTTGGCTAATAGTAACGAGGTATATGAAGCCGGAATGGCCTATGGTAATTCAAAAGTTCGTTCAATGGGTCGAAATCATGAGCTTGAAGCGGACCAGAGCGGTGCAGAGTACATGGCGAAGCTTGGTTATGATGTTGATCAAATGATTTCAATGCTATCCATCATGAAGGATTTCGAAACGCTTCAAAAAGATCAAGCAAAAAGGAGAGGGGCANTAAGGCCTACTTATCACGGTGTTTTCGCATCACACCCTCGAAACGATGCACGTTTAAGAGCAGTAGTTTCTCGTGCAAAAAAACTTACGATTGATCGCACCCGTGGAAATGGCGCTGAAAAATACAGAGCTCTAACACAGAACTTGATCTGGGGTGAAAATTTCCTTGCTAAAGACATACCCAANGAGCGTTTTTCAGACTTAACGTGGCGCGTCAGGTTTGATTATCCGGAGGGTTGGGTGCATNCGCGCGGCACCGCGCCCAAAGCCACTGTAGGGCACGGACCTGATAGACTTTCAACACTGAGTATGTCGCGTTTAGCGAGGACTGCTCAGACTCCCGAAGAGTATCTCTATAATCAACTGAACATTTCTGAAATTAAAAATGGAGAGGAAATCGCGCCATCGCGTTTGAAAGGATTCACGGGACTGGTCTCAAGTTATGATGAAATCAAAAAANAACAATCAATCACCCGCGTTGCNGTAATTTATTATAAGTTGAGCGCATATGTTTTCGANGGGAAAACTGATGACGGCACCGACTTCGTCGAACAAGATAAATTATTCTTGCNGGCCATAAACACTTTTAGGCCGATTTCGCAAGCCGAAATAGCTGGCCAGANGCCTCAACGCATTCACTACGTTCAAGCGACAGCTAATACCACTTTTGACGGCTTAGCGAANGCGTTCAGTCTCTCGAAAAATGATGTGGACACCCTCAGAGTTATAAACGGCCTGTATCCTAGTGGAGAACCGCAGGCGGGGGAAATANTAAAGGTATTCCGACAATGAAATTGGTTAACATATGATATTTGGATAATGNGCNCACATTAATCATGAAGATTGAGCTTTTAATCCCGTTCTTGATTGTTGGTTTAACCCTTTTATTCTTTTTGATCCCAAAAATNTACACCGACCAGCAATTAGAATTGCCACATTTAGCAGCCCCAAAAATAGAACTCGGAATATTGGATAAATTACAAACTAATATTGAAAATAAATTATTAATAAAACAAGAGCAAGACCTTTTCGAATCTCCGCAAACAGTCAATGAACAGCTTGCTGAAAGTAGCCTGGAAAAACGTCTAGTCCGACTGACCAAAACAGTGACCACCAATTTAGAGCCTACAGATTCTGAGCTTCAAAACTTTTTTAAACTCAACCAAGAGGATTACCGAGAAAATTCCTTAATATCACTCAGACAAGTAACCTACGCGATTTCAGCTCGAGGCGGACAAGCATATGAGGCTGCTTTGAAAGATCTGTCCGCAAGCAAACGAGGAATTATTCCCACCGGCGACCCAAATCCTTTGCTTGATTATTATGAGAAAGTCACAAGCGCTAGACTTGAGGAACTCTTCGGCGAAGACGCCGGAGGTAAAATCTTATCTCTCGCCTCCAATACCCAATCATTGCCATGTTGGAGCGAGCCAATAAGATCAGCGAACGGATACCACTTGATNTGTATCGAATCCTTTGAACTCGGGGCCTTGCCGTCACTNAAAGAGGTTCGTTTTCAGGTTCTAAATGATTGGCGTAGCANCATAAGCGCTATCCATTAGATAGTGTTACATCTACATCAAAAAGAGAGAAAAAGTTTAATGTACCCAATGCTCATATCAACCAAGAGCATGAAAAAAATTTTTGAGACCATNAGGACCGGCAGTTTGCCAAATCTTTAAGGCAGCCGTTCCGATGATGGCAACNTCNGCAGCTCCNCGTAATACTTGCAAATCATTGCGATNTGAAATTCCAAACCCAACGCCTAACGGAACATCNGTGTGACTGCGACATCGCTCAAGCAATGCCAANACTTCGGCATCAATATTACTTTTTGTCCCTGTCACCCCTTTTCGGGNAACTACNTACACCATGCCGCTGCTCGCCGCNCCCAATTCAGCCAAACGCNTTTCACTNNTTGTTGGCGTCATGAGAATAATCGGATCGATACCGCATGACAGGGCTTCCTGGCGAAAAATCTTTGACTCCTCAATCGGAAGATCAGGGAGAATAAATGCAATACCTCCCGCAGCAGACAATCGTTGCAAAAAGTCTTTTTCACCCATTTTAAAAACTGTATTNTANTATCCCATCATTAAAACTTTAAACGAAAATCGTGACGTAACAGCGCGCATTAAATCAAAGCATTGGTCAATCGTGGTACCAGATTTTAGTGATTCCTCGTTAGCCCGAACAAAAATTGGTCCATCAGCACTCGGTTCAGAAAAAGGAAATTGCAGTTCTACTAAGTCGACGCCTGCTTGTTGCATAATTTCAAGTGCTTGCATATTTGCTTCGAAAGATGGATACCCGCANACGACATGCGCCATAATCAGGAGGTCCTTATTCCGACGACGTTCCCTAATATAAGTAGCTAGCTCCATCAGTTTTCCTCTAGCCGATACTGTTCTGCTCTACTATTTATGAAACTTTTCCATTGTTGATCATNAAGTGCGTCCGCAATCATAAATATATCCTTGTCACCACGACCAGACTGATTGATTAGGATAACCTGGTCGGTCCCCATTGTTGGCGCTTCCCTAATCGCGGTTGCAAACGCATGTGTAGTCTCTAGAGCCGGAATCAATCCCTCCGTCCTCATGGTCAGGCGCAAAGCTTCCTTGACCTCCAAATCGGTAGCTGCCTCAAAGCGCACTTTATCCTGCTCCCATAGGTAAGAAAAAATAGGATTTATACCAATATAATCAAGACCTGCGGCAATTGAGTGTGTCTCTACCATATTTCCTTGCTGATTCTGTAGAAAATAGGTCTTATAACCTTGCGCTACTCCCACAGAAGCGTCGTTATATGCCAAGCGAGCTGCATGCATATTTGAACCCGCACCCAAACCGCCCGCTTCGCAGCCCACTAATTCAACATTGTCGTCATTCAAGAATCCCTGGAAAATACCAATTGCATTGGACCCTCCTCCAACACAAGCATAAATCCGATCTGGCAATCTTCCAGCTAATGCTAAAATTTGTTCGCGAGCCTCAACGCCGATAATAGACTGAAACCAGCTGACCATTTCCGGAAATGGATGAGGTCCACACGCAGTTCCAAGGACGTAGTGGGTATCAGTCATATTTAAAACCCAATCNCGCATACATTCATTAATAGCGTCTTTGAGAGTTTTTTGCCCATCTTGCACCGCTATGACTTCAGCACCGAGATTCTCCATCCAAAAAACATTTGGTCGCTGACGAGCGACATCAACAGCTCCCATATAAATCTTACAATCAAAACCAAAACGCGCCGCCATTGTGGCCGTGGCATACCCATGCTGACCGGCCCCAGTCTCCGCAATCACCTTTTTCTTTCCGAGTCTTTTGCACAAAAGCCCTTGACCCATAACGTTGTTAATTTTATGCGAGCCGGTATGGTTTAAATCATCCCGCTTAACATAAATTTGAGCGCCACCTAGACGACATGAGAGGTTTGGAAGGTGTGTTACAGGCGTTGGGCGACCAGAATAGTTCTGTAAAAGTCGCACATATTCGCTCCAAAAATCGGGATCTTCCTTACACTCCCGAAAGCAAACCAAGAGCTCTTCAATGGTGGAATGCAGAACCTCAGGGAGAAACACACCCCCATATTGGCCATAATATCCCTCTCGGCCGCTAGAAAAATCAAAAATATCCACACTAAAAACCCAAANTTGTAGAGACTAATTATTTTACNGCTCTGAATTTAAGTAGGTATCAAAACTATGGCAAGCAAAGCAAATTAAAACANAGATATAAGTTTAGCCAAGTGGTNTACACTTAACAAGAAAAGCNAGCAAACTTGATAAAACCCCCCGGTTTATCCCCAAGCAAAACAACCTATCAAAACCGAGTGCGTTTGTGATGTCTGCACGAGTATCCACAGCTTTTTCCAAAGTTCATCAACAAAAAAGAAGACAAATTATCGAAAATAATACTAGATGTGGTAGTTATAGATTTATATACTACTAGATCTTGGAAGTGACAGAGATTTNAAGTCGACGAATAGCAAAAAAATGAAAGGTCATTTGACAAAAAAAGTGGATCAAAAAATTGTTGAGTAAAAGGAATTNGAATGAANGTAGCAAAATTAAGGTCTATCAAAACGACCATTAGAGACGATGAAATAGATATGCAAGATGCATCGGTGGATATTTGGGATAAAAAATATCGATTAAAAGACAAACACATGGATCCGATAGATCACGACATTGCAGCTACATATCGAAGGGTTGCTGTAGCATTGGCGCGGGTTGAAGATCCAGAACACTCGGGATTTTGGCAAGATCGATTTGAATGGGCTCTTCAGCATGGAGCAATTCCCGCGGGTAGAATAATATCGAATGCTGGAGCGCAAGAATATAAACCCTCTACCTCCACAATTAACTGCACGGTTTCAGGAATTGTCCCCGATTCAATGAGAGGAATCCTTGAAAGTAACCTTGAGGCAGGACTGACCTTGAAGGCGGGATGTGGGATTGGATATGAGTTTTCGACACTTAGNCCAAAAGGCGCCTATGTGTCGGGAGCTGGNGCATATACATCAGGTCCACTGTCTTTCATGGATATATTCGACAAGATGTGCTTTACAGTTTCTTCTGCGGGCGGTCGGCGTGGTGCACAGATGGCTACCTTTGACGTGAGCCATCCAGATGTATTCGATTTCGTGCGTGCAAAGAGGGAGGACGGCCGACTTCGTCAATTCAACCTCTCACTTCTGATAACCGAGGAATTTATCAACGCAGTACAAGACAATAGAAATTGGGATTTGACATTCCCCATCACTGCAAAAGAGGTTGAAAACGGCCTGAATTTAAACGATGAAAAAATCGTGTGGAAGTCATTCCCAACATCAGAAGGCTATATCCGTAACGAGCAGGGCTTGGTGGCGTGCAAAATTTATGAAACAATTCGGGCCCAAAAGTTGTGGAATGCTATCATGTCGTCCACATATGATTTCGCAGAACCAGGATTTATCCTCATTGATCAAGTAAACAAAAACAACAACAACTGGTTTTGTGAGGATATTCGTGCAACGAACCCATGTGGCGAACAACCACTACCGCCATATGGTAGCTGTTTGTTAGGCTCCATAAATCTTACTAAATTCGTACGCAACCCTTTCTCAGAGGATGCATATTTCGACTGGGAAGAATATAAAGAAGTCGTGCAGGTTTTTACAAGAATGCTCGATAATGTTGTAGAAATTAATGGTTTACCACTGGATAGGCAAAGGGAAGAAATCGAGTACAAACGCCGGCATGGTATGGGGTTTCTTGGCCTCGGATCTGCTATCACAATGCTGTGTATGCAATATGGCGATAAAGACTCNGTAGATTTCACTGAACGTGTTGCTCGTGAAATGGCAGTATCTGGTCTTCAGGCGGGGCTGAACCTGGCAAGAGAAAAAGGACCTGCAAAAATCATGAATGACAATTTTTCAGTTACAGCAGAAATGCTTTTCAAAAAACCTGAACTTGCAGAGGATGGCATCAAAATCGGTGACAAAATCGCAGGAAAGGTATTGCTTGGCAAGTACAGTGACTATATGAAAAAAATTGCTGAAGTAGCTCCTGAATTAGTGAATTCCATNACTGAGGAGGGATGTCGTTTTAGTCACCACACCTCCATTGCCCCTACAGGTACTATTTCTTTATCACTGGCAAACAATGTCAGCAATGGAATAGAGCCCAGTTTTGCGCACCACTATTCACGTAACGTGATTCGGGAGGGACGAAAATCCAAAGAAAAAGTGGATGTTTATTCATACGAGTTACTCGCATACAGAGCGCTGGTGAATAATTCTGCTATGCCATTTTCTGAGAATCCAGACAACGCGCTTCCCGACTACTTCGTAAGCTCTGAAAACATCATGCCCAAACAACACGTCGACATTCAAGCGGCAGCGCAAAAATGGGTAGATTCTTCTATTTCTAAAACCATAAATATACCCACAGATTGTAATTATGAAGACTTTAAAGATATCTATTTATATGCTGCGAAAAAAGGGTTGAAAGGATGCACCACGTTCCGGTTTAACCCTGAGGCGTTTCAAGGCGTTTTAGTAAAAGAACAAGATTTAGAGAACACTACNTATTGCTTTACATTAGAAGATGGATCAACTGCTGAATTCAAAGGCAATGAAGAGATCGAATATGATGGAGAGAAGCATACCGCTGCAAACCTNTTTGATGCTTTAAAAGAAGGTTACTATGGAAAGTTTTAAAGATATCAACAGCATTAAATGTCTGACTGGAGGAGATTAATGAATAAAAAAATAGATCAAAAAATAGTTGGCTATAAGGTGCTAACAAAAGAGGCAGCGCCTGAGGAAAAACCCTCCATTCCTGAAAGCAACATCATTCAAATGCACGAAAAAGTTTCAAGGCCAGAGGCATTACCAGGAAGCACTTACAAGATCAAAACGCCTCTCTCAGATCACGCACTGTATCTCACGATTAATGATATTTTGCTTAATGAGGGCACTGATCACGAATTACGGCGTCCATTTGAGATATTTATCAACTCAAAAAATATGGATCACTTCCAATGGATTGTGGCACTAACCAGAGTGGTTTCAGCCGTATTCCGAAAAGGTGGAGACTGTACATTTTTAGTTGAGGAACTTAAGGCTGTCTTTGATCCTCAGGGCGGTTACTTCAAACAAGGGGGTAAATTTATGCCATCCCTTGTGGCTGAAATTGGATGGGCCATAGAAGACCATCTACAAAAAATAGGACTTATAACAAAACCACAAATACCGGAACATCAACAAAAAATAATGGATGAAAAACGGGCCGCTTACGAGACCGCTAAAGTTCCAGCTACTGGCTTCCCTGAATCAGCGAGATTATGTAAGAAGTGCACCACTAAAGCTCTAATATTATTGGATGGATGTATGACTTGCCTTAGTTGCGGTGACTCCAAATGTGGATAGCTTTGTTTCACCCCGGCACACAACAGATTAATCATCCACTAAATAGTAACTACATCTAAAAATCTAAAACCGGTCACCAAGGAGTTGGCATTGAACGATTTAGAAGACCTCCTCCAGAGAAATAGTAATTGGGCAAAGTCGCGAAAAAATNAAGACTCGGAGTTTTTTGCANCNGCCGCAAAACAGCAAAATCCAGAATATTGCTGGATAGGCTGCTCTGATAGTCGTGTATCACCGAGCCAAATTCTTGATTTACCACCCGGTAATATTTTTGTACACCGAAATATAGCCAATCAAGTGAATGTAAACGATATAAACTGTCTTTCGGTTCTCGAGTACGCTATATATTTTCTGGAGGTAAAACATATAATAGTGTGTGGTCACACCGGTTGCGGNGGTATTGAATCTGCGTTTAACAAACCATCTTCTAAATTTATAAATCCATGGATAGANAATATTCTAAAAATAAGAATTGATCATAAAAGTGACCTTGACGCGCTAAGTTGTAAAGCAGAGAGAAGTAACCGACTCAGTGAATTGAATGTAGTAAACCAGATAGNGAATCTTGGTAACCTAAGCTTAGTTAAAGANGCTTGGATCAAAAAACTTGATTTGTCTCTGCATGGTTGGATTTATAATTTGTCTACNGGGATACTGCGTGATCTTACCGGTACAGTTTCCTCATTGAGTGATTTAACTTTTATCAGATCTCTTTGCACCAATTAAAGNCCAAATGACTTTTTTGCCAAACTACTGAGTGTAACAGAACCCTCAGAAACCTCGTGATCCAATGTTTTCAAGGTAAAGTTTACAGTGTAAATACGTTTTAAATCTACTTTTAACATAGTGGGCATCTCAGACCATCACCACAACCGAATTGATTACCACACCCGACTTTCCAATATCTTCCCCTTCTCCAACATGTTTATAAACACAGTCTTAGTGGGGAGCAAGATCAAAAGCCATTAGAAGCCCTAATTGGCCGCTCGCTAGCATGAGGATAACTAACTCATTCGGTACCTCAGCGCTCGAGAACTCAGCATATCGCCGGATGGTCCGAAGACGATCCACATGAATGGTAGCCCTCGGTCCTCGTTAAAATGGATAAAATCCGGGACGTTTGTCTTCATAACTCAAGCAGGCTGGGTCACTTCTTGTGTAAAGAAGCTTTATTGTCATGCTCTCAAGAGTTTTTTAAATCATTTCTTAAAGTGTCATATCCATAGTTTCCCACAAAAATAAGCTCTCCCCCTCACTTTGATTCAGCTCATTCTCTTGTGACATAATCCGCTCCGTTGGGACAATAATTTTCATCAAGTCTCGTTTTTTCGGCCATAAAAGCTGAGATACCCCTTTGGCTGTCCTATGGAATACCTTAAAGAAATATTCTTTTCCCTCTCATGGGCCTGATTATGTTCGAAATCTATGTTTGGTATATTAGTGTTTCATTTTATTACCGGCTTTCGAAGCCATGCATGCAATTCTACTTAAAATCACAAGACGAAAGGGTGTTAAATAATGCAGGAAAATATAAAACTAACACAGTACAGTCACGGTGCGGGTTGTGGATGTAAAATTAGTCCCGATAATCTCTCAAGACTGTTGGAGTCCAAACTCGGGAGCCCTCCACAGGGTAACTTATTAGTCGGCAACCAACATCGAGATGACGCTGCTGTTTATGACCTCTCAGATGGTCGAGCTATTATAAGCACAACCGATTTTTTTATGCCTATTGTTGATGATCCGTTTTGCTATGGACGAATAGCGGCGACAAATGCTTTAAGTGATATATACGCAATGGGAGGGACTCCATCGCTGGCCATCGCGATTTTCGGGTGGCCTATTGACAAGCTCCCTCTTTCTGCTGGTCAACTTGTTATTGAGGGTGGACGAAAAACTTGCCATGATGCTGGAATTCATTTAGCGGGAGGTCACTCGATTGACTCTCCTGAACCCATTTTCGGACTTGCCGCAACTGGAATAGTACCTATATCCAATTTGAAGCAGAATAATACTGCACA
This sequence comes from Porticoccaceae bacterium, assembly GCA_002720735.1. Classification (GTDB taxonomy): domain Bacteria; phylum Pseudomonadota; class Gammaproteobacteria; order Pseudomonadales; family Porticoccaceae; genus TMED48. The sequence continues at coordinate 6,594 of PBJN01000025.1, read as the reverse complement.
AGTTGGTGACATACTTTTTTTGACTAAACCTTTAGGTGTGGGCATTCTCACGACAGCCAGAAAGAGAGGAATATTATTACCCCAGCATGCCGAGCTTGCAGAAACCAGTATGCTTAAACTTAATAAAGTAGGCATCAGCCTTGCCACCCTCCCGGAAGTAAATGCTATGACAGATGTTACCGGTTTTGGTCTTCTGGGCCACTTACTAGAGATATGCAAAGCAAGCAACGTATCCGCCTCGGTGAGCCGCTCTTTGGTACCAATTCTTGATGAGTACCTTTATGATTACTGTGATAAGGGCGCAGTCCCTGGTGGCAGTAATCGAAACTGGGAAAGTTGCAAAAATGACATCGTCGGTTCAAATTTGTATGATAAAAAAATATTTTGCGATCCCCAAACTAGTGGGGGTCTTCTTATAACCGTGCAACCTAAACAACGGGCCATCGTCGAAAAAATTTTAAAAACACACGATTGTTTGTTTCGCCCCATCGGATCAGTCGTGCCGAATAAAGCGGATCAACCCCAAATTCATATTAGTGGCTAAATGAATACCCCTTTTATAAAGACAGGAGCTGTAGTACCCGATATTCGGTCATTATTGTTGTCAGGAACCACAATGATTGACGTGAGAGCTCCCATTGAATTCGCACATGGGACGATACCGAAGAGCATAAATATCCCGCTGCTTAATGACAACGAACGGGAAGAGGTAGGAATTTGCTTTCGTCATGCAGGACAGCAATCAGCAATCAATCTCGGTCACCGAATAGTGAGCGGTAAGTCTCGTGAGCAACGCATCGAAGCATGGTGCGAACAACTAAAAAGGGACCAGAATTCTATTTTATTTTGTGCTCGCGGAGGTATGCGCTCAAAAATTGCTCAAGACTGGATTCACAACGCTGGATATGCTTGTTCCCGAGTCACTGGAGGTTTTAAGGCAATGCGTAATTGTTTGCTTGACACCCTCCATCAGTTCATCAAAACCGGGTCCATACTAATTTTAGGCGGAATGACTGGTACCGGTAAAACGAAAATGCTCAATTACTTTGTCAGAGCAATAAATTTAGAGCATGCTGCAAATCACAAAGGTTCCAGCTTCGGTCGTTCTTTTGAGGAACAACCTAGTCAATTAAATTTTGAAAATTGTGTTCTACTTCATCTACTTAATTTAGTGGATTTAAATCCGGACTTGCCTATTATTTTTGAGAACGAAAGTAGATCGATTGGGTCTCGACAAATACCCCCAACACTATTTGACAAAATGAATACAAGTCCAATAGTAATTATCAAGAAATCGTTTGAAGATCGAGTCTCCAGCCTATTACATGAGTATGTAATTGAACGCCATCGCCAAACATTGACCAAATATCCAGATGACGGAGACTACCGATTCCGTTCCTATTTAAAAGATAGTCTGCATCGAATAAAAAAACGCTTAGGCGGTCAAAGAACAAAAAAAATTGCGAATCTTATCGATTATGCTCTTGTGACTCAGGATAGTAATAACTATCTCGATCATAGAGCATGGCTTGCTGCCATATTGAGAGAGTACTACGATCCAATGTACAATTATCAACTGAATCTTAAAAGAGATAAGGTCGCGTTCTGCGGCGATTTCAACGCCGTTCAAGAGTGGATAAAGTTTACGATAAGCGACAACTAGGTATCTAATCCCTAGCCTTGCTTTCTGCTATATGTTCCATTGCGCAAAGTTTTCCAACATTTGTAAGCCATCCCCAGCACTCTTCTCGGGATGGAACTGCACCGCAAATAAATTTTCACACTCGATAGCTGCCGAAAACGGAACTCCATAGTTACAGGTCCCAGCATTAAGGACGTCACTCTCTACCTCCACGTAGTAGCTGTGAACAAAATACATCCTTGCATTCTGCTCTATTCCTCTCCACAAAGCATGAGACTTGGTTTGATGCACCTCGTTCCAACCCATATGTGGCACTTTTAATCGCGTTCCTTTGACGGTTCCACCACGAAAACGTCTGACATTTCCTGACAAGTATCCCAAACACTCGACACCCCCACTTTCCTCACTCTGCGTCATGAGTGCTTGCATTCCCACGCAAATTGCTAAAACTGGCTTATTTCGGATCGCTCCCGCCAAAGCATCATCTAACTCGAGTCGAATAATCTCTGTCATGCAATCGCCAATCGCTCCCACCCCAGGAAAAACGACCCGGTCAGCGGTATTTATTATTTGGGCATTTGAGGTGATTGTTACCCTTGCCTCTGGAGAAACTCGCTGCAGAGCCTTTGATACAGAATGCAAATTACCCATTCCATAATCAATTACGGCAATATTCAAAGATTTCTTTCTCATATATCACGCTATTTTTGTTAAAAATAAAATACTAATCTAGAGAACACCTTTGGTAGAGGGTAAAAGATTAGGAATTCGGTGATCAATAGTAGCCGCCATTCGGAGCGCTCGTCCAAACGCTTTAAAAATTGTCTCTACCTGATGGTGTGCATTTGCGCCACGAAGATTATCGATGTGTAATGTTATCAGTGAATGATTCACCACTCCTTGAAAAAATTCTCTCACTAAATCAACGTCAAAGTCACCCACACGACCACGAACGAAATCTGCATTCATAATCAGTCCAGGACGACCTGAAAAATCTAATACCACCCGAGATAGGGATTCATCCAGGGGCACGTAAGCGCAGCCATACCGAACTAGGCCCACTTTATCCTCTACAACTTTGGCAAGAGCCATGCCAAAAGTAATCCCTATATCCTCTACAGTGTGATGATAATCTATATGAGTGTCACCGCAAGCTTCGATGTCTATATCGAGAAGACCGTGTCGCGCAACTTGATCAAGCATATGATTTAAAAAAGCGACTGGAGTGTCAAAGTTGCCTCGTCCCTTTCCATCAAGATTTATTGTCACAGATACCTGTGACTCCAAAGTTTCGCGCGTCACCTTCACTTTACGATCAGACATGACTCTCTCCAAAAGTTAGCCACAAATTGGGTAATTAAAATACCATCCGAGTATACTGAAAAAAACCTCCGATAAGAATATCCCTCGCTTCAAACATTAATGTGTTATTTTAAACCAATTCAGCTATCCTAAAAATATCGATGGTAAATGCGTAACATTTAGGAAAATGACAGAGCGCACAACTTATATTTAAAAGATCACCTGTTGTTAAGGATAATTTTTTGTATCGACTCTTTAAAGTAGTGGTCTCATTAGGGGTAATCATTGGTGGCCTATTCACTCTCGTACTTGTGTATTTTAATCTTACATACGATACGAACGATTTACGTCCTACTCTTCAAAAAATTGCTGTGGATTCTGGATTTCAAGTAAAGATAGATGGTGAGATCGATGTGATGGTCTTTCCTTATCTGGGCCTAGGTATGAACTTAATTGAATGGAAATTCTCCGAGGGAAGTTACATCAGTGCGGAAAGGTTATCCCTTATCGCGAACTGGAGGGTACTATTAAGCTTCCTTAAGTCAAGTATCCGCACCCAATCAAATCAATGGATCACCGATCCTGCATCAATAGATGTCATTGATAACGTTCATCTTGTGAACGCAAAGGTGCATACCCAATCCAAGCCTTGGTCAAAATTAAGCTTGTCCGATATTCAGTTGAAGGTCGACAATATTTCGGGGCGAGGGAAAACTTTTCCGGTAGAGCTAAAGATTACTATGCTCGAAAAACTAAAATTAAATATTACAACCTCTCTGGGTCTGGACATCCCGTCGCAAATATTAAAAATTCCGAATTTTGAAATCGAAAGCCAGCTAGGGAGTATTGAGGGGCAAACGCTAATTGAAGGAGCATCTGGCGCAATTACTGGCAACTTAGAAATTAGCAATATGAATTTATTGGGTCTGACAGAGATTTTGAAGTTTCATTTTCCACAATTTTCAATACCAAAAATGCGAGGAGAGAGGTCATTAAGAAACATTGGCGCGACCGCCGAATTTGATTTCATTGCTTCCGAAACGGCACACCTTAACGGAGCACTGAGAATTGACGGTCAACCACTGAGATTCAATTTGGTTAGCGATGCTTTAAATCAAAACCTTAAAATATTATTATCAGCGAAATCGTTTAACCTTAGTAATTACTTCCCNAAAGTTGAGGAAANAAAACAACAAATTACAGAGGTTCANTATTCAATATTACTNTCTCCTCTTGCTCCTTTGATTATGTGGCCGGGCGCAACACAAATAGAAATTGATNTAGAGCAACTCAGGATGGATGAATTTAAAATTTCCAANGTGTATGCAAATTTTTCAAGCTTTGGATCNATTATTAAACTGAATACAATGAATGCAGACTTATTCGGGGGTTACGCAGACTTAACAGGTCTCGTCAATTTACAAAAAAATATTCCAAGGTCTGAATTTAAAATAAACCTCAATACCATAAATCTCGCATCCATGCTGCCTGCAATTACAGGCAATTCTGACACAACTGGATCTTTGAGTGTGGACCTTGACATAGCATTCAATGGTATCGATTTAGAAAATGTTCTCAATTCTGCGGTCGGTAGTGGAGAGATTTCTGTGATGCAGCCCCGTTACTCTGAAATTAATTTGGAGCAGACGTTGTGCTCAGCTGTCACTTTACTTGAAGGATCCCGGTCCTCTAAAAATTGGCCGACTGGTACCCTTCTACAAGATCTCAGCGCTGAGTTGGAAGTACAATCAGGTAGTCTTATGGTCAGAGAGCTAATTTCTGGCACAGAAAACATAGATTTAAATTTGCATGGTGCTGTTGATATACGGTCTAAAGACTATCAATTCCTATTAAAAGCTCGACTCAATGATCGATCCAAAGCACAAGATAGTTGTTTCAATAAACTCAGCATGAACATTCAGGATATTCCTTTCACCTGCAAGGGTAATGTGTCAGCGATAAATCCACCAATGTGTTTTCCAAACATGGATGTGTTAGGAGGCATGATAAAAAATAAAATGCTATCGGATCTCTTAAGAAAGCTTTCAGATTTATAACTTCTATGACAACACAAGAATTCCAGAATGCTATTTTAAAATGGTTCTGTGTATCAGGCCGAAATAATTTGCCTTGGCAGAAAAATATCTCAGCGTATTCAGTGTGGGTTTCAGAAATTATGCTTCAGCAGACTCGTGTGAATACTGTTATCCCCTATTTCGAGCGCTTTACAAGGCGTTTCCCAGATGTGAGAGAACTCTCTAATGCCTCTATTGATGAGGTGTTACATTATTGGACTGGACTCGGATACTATGCTCGAGCTAGAAATCTACATCGGACTGCTATTATAGTTGCTAATCAGCTCGGTGGTTGTTTCCCGTCGGATATTGACACACTCATCACATTGCCAGGAATTGGACGATCTACTGCCGGAGCGATACGCTCTATTGCCTTCAAAAAGCCGGGAGCAATATTGGATGGCAACGTGAAGCGTGTGCTATCGCGCTTTGCTGCAATAGAGGGCTGGCCGGGCCATACACGTCCATTAAAAAATCTCTGGTCTATTGCAGAAGAACTAACTCCATTACGAAATACCGACTCCTTTAGTCAAGCAATGATGGATCTTGGCGCGACTGTTTGCATCTCTCAACCAAAATGTAATCTCTGTCCAATAACAACTGGCTGCAAAGCATATTTAAGTGGCACACAGCAAAAGTATCCTGGGAAAAAACCCAAAATAAGTCTGCCAGTAAAAACAACTCATTTCCTGATGATTTATAATAAGAAACTCGGATATCTACTTCGGAAAAATAAATCACAAGGCATCTGGGGAGGTCTATGGGTATTTCCTCAAATCAGCAAAATACAGGAGCTTGACTTGGTATTGCAGGAATTGGGTCTTAAGTCCATTGAAAGTCGTGCTTTTGCAGCTAATCGTCACACATTTAGCCATTACCACCTAGACTATGTACCGATTTTAATTCACGCGAAGGAACTAAAAGGACAAACTACCCGAAAAACGTGTGGAGAACGCTGGTATAATCCAAAAACGCCTGTTTCATTGGGAATGCCCGCTCCGGTGGTTTCTTTATTAGAGCAACTGAACAACTAGTGTGCAATGATGGGATCAATATTTATGACATGCAGAGGTTTCTGAGAGAGAAGTAAATTATGGCAAGAAAGGTTTTTTGTAGAAAATACAAACAAGAACTTGCGGGGCTGTTAAAACCGCCATTTCCAGGGGCCCAAGGACAATTAATGTTTGAGGAGGTCTCACAAAAAGCTTGGGACGATTGGATTGCTCACCAAACGACTCTTATCAATGAAAAAAGACTCAACATGTTAGACCACAGCGCGCGCACCTATTTAGCAGAGCAACGGCTGAAATTTCTCTCCGGTGAAAATTACGACATCGCAGAAGGTTATGTTCCTGACAATTAATAATCCTTGACGAAGATCAGGTCAGAAGTTTTAATACACGTCGCCTTTATGGCGAACCAAATAAAATTATCAGAATCTGTTCTCGCTGCAAATATAAAATTTGGTAAATGAGTAGTAATACAACGCCCAGGTAGCTCAGTCGGTAGAGCAGTGGACTGAAAATCCTCGTGTCGGTGGTTCGATTCCGCCCCTGGGCACCATCAATTAAAAAG
>PBJN01000024.1 GCA_002720735.1 Porticoccaceae bacterium | reverse complement strand
CTGAGCATAATTAATTAATTAACATCCACACCTCTCGAATTTAAGGCCATTTTTTAGCTAGTCGCCGATGCGCTTTCGTTTTCTATACAGTCTGTTCTTACCAGCTGCGATTGCTGTAAATTTTATCGCGCATAGTCATGAGCATCTCGGACATCTTCTAGGATCCCATGATGAAACATATGCCATTAATTTTGTCTCTGACCACATTCACCATGTTGAGCATGATCACCCACACTCAGACATTGAAGTTGATGCATATTGCGATCTTTGCCAAAGCTGTGAGGACCAAGGTGGGCAACAAACTTTAATACTACAAACATTTTTATATGATGATAATCTGATCGATTTTGCGCAAAGTAAACTCAAATTAATTTGGAAAAGCTACCTATTCATTCGCGCACCGCCTGAAGTTACGTTTTCTTAAAATATAACTTTTTTCTTTTTTCTTTTAAAAGGTAGCAACCATGAGAAATACAACTTTTTATGGCCTGTGTCTCAGCATGGGCTTGTTTGGGGTAACTTCTTCATATTCGGACTCAGGAGTGATTGAAGAAGTAGTGATAACCTCCTCAATCCTGGGTGAAACGTTTTCCGAGTCCAATAGTGTTGTGGAGTTAGTAGAGAAAGATATCCTGTCTGTAAGTGCCACTGAAAATATTGGTAGTACTTTGGAATCATTTTCGGGGATATCATCAAGGGACTTTGGAGCAGCTGTAGGACAGCCTGTTATTCGCGGTATGTCTGGCGATCGTGTGAAGATCCTATCTGATGGTCTTGTAACCAGGGATGTGTCTGGTATTGGTGAGGACCATGTTAGCGATGTTGATTTAACGAATATTGAACAGATTGAGGTGATTCGTGGACCCGCATCATTACTCTATACTAATGGATCAATGGGCGGAATCGTTAATGTAGTAACTAATACAATTCCCACAGAGGACCTGACTGATCGTGAAATTCTTGTGGCAATTGAAAGTCAGTCGGTTAGCGACGGGAGTGCGGTAAAACTCGGTTACGAAGAAAATATAGGTGGATTTAACTTCACCCTCAATGTATCGGATTCCGATCACGAGAACTTTGACGTTCCGGTTGGTGCGATTCTTCATGATGAGGATGAGGAACATCATGGAGATGAAGAGACTGGATTTTTGCCTAACTCAGATCGCGAGACTTTATCTTACCGGTTGGGAGTTTCCAAGGTTGGTGATTGGGGTCACGTAGGCCTCTCAGTTGGAAAAATAGAAAACATGTATGGCGTGCCTTTTCATGTCGATGCGCATTCAGAGGACGGTCATGATGATCATGCTGGAGAGGATCACAGTGATGATCATGCTGGAGAGGACCACAGTGATGATCATGACGATGACCATGCTGGAATGGACCACGATGATGATCATGACGATGACCATGCAGGAGATGATCACGGAGATGAGCATGAAGGAGAACGAATTTTCTCGACTACTGATTCAGAAGTTTTTAATCTGAGCGGATCATTTAACCTCGATGCCGGCATTCTTAAAAAAGTGGATTACTTCTTTAGCGATTCCTCTTACAGTCACACTGAGGGTCATGCTGAAGAAGATGATCATGGAGATGAGCATGCCGGTGAGGATCATGGAGATGAGCATGCCGGTGAGGATCACGCAGATGAAGATGGACATGACGCACACGGGCACGGGGAGCCTACAACGTTTTCCAATGATGCCCAGGAGTATGGAGCGGTTTTTGATTTCAGTGGGGAGAAAACCACTCAAAAAATTAGTATCGGTGCCGTTACAGAGGATATTGCCATAATCGGCTCTGAGGCTTTTATGATGCCCTCAAGTGTGGATGAATTTACCTTCGGATACTTTCTAGGAAGAGAAATTGGCCCTTTTTCTCTCGGTCTTGCCTTGCGCTATGACCAGATTGACAAGGCTGGTTCTGTAGCCGAGGCTCATCATGATGACGACCATGCGGACGAGGAACATGCAGGTGAGGAACATGCAGGTGAGGAGCACGCAGGTGAGGATCACGCAGAAGANGAACATGCAGGAGATGAGCACGGAGACGAGCATGAAGTTGAGATTACTGATTATGCTAGAGACTTCAACAACTCCAGTGTAGCATTATCTCTGGGGACGAAGCTGAATGATTCAATTGATCTTGCGCTCAATTATGCAACCTTTGAAAGGGCACCGGCGGAGGTAGAGCTCTTCATGAATGGACCGCACCTTGCTGTGGGCAGATATGAGGAAGGGAACCCTAGTATGCAGGCGGAGCAAGCAAGTAACATCGATCTTTCGCTAAATTATAAAAAAGATGGCCTCTTTGCCTCTCTTTCTTTTTTCCAAAACGATATAGATAATTATATTTACTTGGAGGATGATCCCCTAGGCACAATGGAAGAGGGACTTTTGAAGGCTGTTTACAAACAGAATGATGCAGAATTTGATGGGTATGAGCTTGAATTTGGGAAAGGATTTTCCTTGACAAAGGGATATCTAGTTTTATCTTTTGCAAGGGATTCCGTATCAGGAAACTTCGATGATGGGTCCAGTGTCCCCAGGATGGTTCCGGAGAGGAATATGTTCAAGCTTAAGTACACTGGTGAGGATTTCAGTGCTGCAATCATGCTTAAAGACGTAGAGGAGCAGACTAGTATTGCTGCTGGTGAGACCGCTACTGAGGGCTTCCAGATGCTAGATATTAACGTGTCTAAGACAGTCGAGTTGGCCTCCGGTTCAAGTGTCCAANTTGCGGTATTTGGNAAAAACCTTTTAGATGAAGCCGCTCGTAATCATTCATCATTCGTGAAAAACGAGGTACCTTTGCCGGGGCGTAATATAGGTGTCAAACTTAACTTAACCNTCTAGAAACTTTTAATCTAATCTACGGAGTTTTGTATTGTTGAAATAAAAATTCCACCACCGGTAATTACTCTNGGATATGCCGCCGCCATAGTACTCTCGGGCGGCGGCCTACCATGGCGGAGGGTCCCGTTACTACCTATTTGGAGGNATTCTTTTTTGTTAAGCGCCGTTATCCTTTACTTTTTTTACTGTTCTAGAGTTGCGACGGCTCCAAACTTCCATTAACCCATTGAATCCAGGGGCTAGAAATAGCCTTACAACTGAGGGTATATTTCGGTTCTCTCGAAACCGGATGTACTTGGGGATGCTGTCTGTATTGTGTGGAGCAGGCTTCTGGTCGAATATTGTCTCTGGCTTGCTTTTGATTCCATGCTTTATATTGACCATTACTCTAGCCGAAATTATGCCGGATGGGGGGGTATGGATCGACTTTTTGGAGACGAGTAAGTTGCATTCCGAAAAAAAGTGGGTCGTTAGATTTGACGCGATTTTCGAATCTTTTAAGAGAATAGTTTCCGTATATCATCTACTTAGTATTAGACCTAAATTCCACAGGAAAATTATATGGATCAGGTTACGCAAAGCCACGATTTGTTAATCATATTGGGAAACCAGCTTTTTCCGATTGAAGAGATACGCAAGACTGAGTGTCGACGTATTTTTATGGCGGAGGATTTAGGAATTTGCACAGAACACCGGCATCATCGGCTTAAGATTTATATGTTTTTTTCGGCCATGCGGTCCTTCAGAGATAGCTTGAGGGAAGAGGGTTTTGAGGTTTTATATCGATCCATTGAGGACCCTGATTTTCAAAGCCCATACCTTAAAAAAATAGAAAACGTAATCTCTCGATTAAAAATAAAAAAGGTTAAGTATTTCGAGATTGAGGATCATTTTTTCGAATCGCAGATAGAAAATTTTTTGGCGAGTTCTGACTGTGTCTCTGAAAAATTTGAGAGTCCCATGTTTCTGTGTTCTCGAGAGAAATTTGGTGATTTCGCTGCTNACAAAAAGAAATTGAGGATGGCGAGTTTTTACCAATTGATGCGTACCGATTTATCAATACTTGTGGACNCAGAAAATAAGCCGGTCGGAGGCAGGTGGTCCTTCGACGAGGACAATAGAAAAAAACTCCCAAAGGATATNAAATTACCGGAGAGGCCAGCTGTAAAAAGGAAGGAAAACCTTNCTCTNAAAGAGCTTATTATAAAAACTTTTCCAGATCATCCAGGGTCGATAGAAAACGCTTGGATGCCAACGTCCCGTCCGGAAGCACTGGCATGGTTGGATAATTTCCTTACTGAAAGGTTCACACTATTTGGCACGTATGAGGATGCAATTCATGCTGAAAACCAGTTTCTCTTTCATAGTGCACTTAGCCCGGTCATGAACATGGGAATTCTTACTCCCCGCGAGGTGATTGATCGGGCATTAGCNTATGGGGAGGGAAATAGTATCCCTATTAATTCATTGGAGGGATTCATTCGTCANATAATTGGATGGAGGGAATTTATAAGGGGNGTTTATCACGAAAAGGGTGATGATCAGAGTTCGTCAAATTTCTGGAATCATAAGTTTCGGTTAACTGAACATTGGTATGATGGCTCTACTGGGATTCCGCCACTTGATGATGCAATATTTTCGTGTATTCGGTACGGATACACTCACCATATTCCAAGGTTGATGGTGATTNCTAATTTGATGACTTTGTGTCGAATTCATCCTGATGAGATTTACCGTTGGTTTATGGAGATGTTCGTTGATTCCTCAGATTGGGTGATGGTGCCTAATGTTTATGGGATGGGNACTTTTNCTGATGCCGGGATTTTTGCAACCAAGCCCTATCTATGCGGTTCGAATTATCTNTTGAAGATGAGCAACTANAAACGAGGCCAATGGTGTGACATCGTTGATGGTCTGTATTGGAAATTCATGCACGATCACCTTGAATTTTTTAAAAGCAACCCCCGGCTTGCGGTTATGCCTCGAGCCTTGAATAAACTCAATCCGGAACGTCGCCATTATATATTTAGTCAGGCAGAGATGTTTATCGAAAATTTNACCCAANTATAAGCTGTACTCANAAAACTTATGAATCAATGCGTGCGTAACGAAATACAATGAGAAGCGATTCTTTCCNTAATACATATGGAGCGTGCATGAGTTTTGTAGTATTCTGTCGAATGGCACGGCGTTCATAGAAACCAATAATAAACAGGCATTGTCGGAAAGAATCACTNTAAGCAATCATCGAAAAAAGGTAGTTTATGCTCACTTTCAAATGGCTCGCTCAAACGATAATGTTTGTGCTAGCTGTCGTTTGTTTAGATGTTTTGGGTGCCGAGGATCAAAGATTTAAAGTANTTACAACGTTCACTGTGATCGCTGATATTGCTCAAAATATTGCTGGGGACGTTGCAGTTGTAGAATCAATAACAAAACCTAATGCAGAAATTCATAACTATCAGACCACCCCAGGAGATATCCGGCGCGCGCAGGGCGCGAATCTCATTATCTATAACGGATTTAATTTGGAACTCTGGTTTGATCGATTTTTTCACAATCTCAATGATATTCCAAAGGTGGTAGTGACTGAGGGTATTGAACCAATCGGTATAAGGAGCGGTCCCTACACCGGCAAACCCAACCCACATGCNTGGATGTCGGCNCCNAATGCTATTATCTATATCGAAAATATCCGTCGGGCGATGGTGCGTTATGATACTGCGAATGCGGCTACCTACACAGCCAATGCGAAGCGATATACCAAGAGACTTGTGGATACGCTGGAGCCTTACAAAGCTATTTTATCGTCTATACCTGACGACAAAAGATGGTTGGTCAGTAGCGAGGGGGCGTTCAGTTACCTCGCGAGAGATTATGGGCTAAAAGAACTATATCTNTGGCCCATGAATTCNGACGGGCAGGGAACGCCGCAACAGGTTCGACAAGTTATTGATAGCATACGAAAATATAATATTCGAGTAATTTTTAGCGAGAGCACGGTTCCCTCCAAACCAGCAATACAGGTAGCCCGAGAAACTGATGCAAGGTATGGGGGCGTGCTGTTCGTTGACTCTCTTAGTGATGAAGACGGTCCCGTACCCACTTACCTTAGTTTGTTGACCACGACCTTATCAACCATCGCAGAGGGTTTAGCTGAATGAGTGGTTTGGAGATCAAAGATATCACTGTTACATACAAAAATGGGCACACAGCGATTGTTGATACNAGCTTTACCCTNCCCACTGGATCTATTACNGCTTTGGTTGGCGTCAATGGGAGCGGTAAATCAACCCTTTTTAAATCCATAATGGGTTTTGTAAAACTTGCTAGGGGATCCGTAAAAATTCTCGGTTTAGATGTGGCTGATGCTTTAAAGAGTAATTGCGTAGCTTATGTCCCGCAATCAGAAGAAATCGACTGGGATTTCCCTGTACTGGTTGAAGATGTCGTGATGATGGGTCGCTACGGTCATATGAACATGTTTCGGATAGCCAGAGAGATAGATCGGAAAAAAGTGGATTTTGCACTTGAGCGTGTCGGCTTAGCCTATCTAAAAAAACGGCAGATAGGAGAGTTATCTGGAGGTCAGAAAAAAAGGGTCTTTCTCGCCCGAGCACTGGCTCAAGAAAGTGAGGTCATTCTTCTGGATGAACCATTTACAGGGGTAGATGTGCAAACTGAGGAGCAGATTATGGCTTTGCTTCGAGACCTTCGGGACGTAGGCAAAATAATCTTGGTGTCTACGCATAACTTGGGTAGTGTCCCGGAGTATTGCGATAGAGCTGTACTAATAGATCGAACAGTTTTAGCACAGGGAAAGACAGATGAGGTATTTACTCAAGATAATTTACAACGCGCATTTGGGGGAGTTCTNAGGCGCTTCGTTCTGACCGGAAAACAATTACATGACGACGATGATAGTCGTCAGGTAACAGTGTTGTCTGATGACGANCGCCCCGTCGTACTTTATGGTAACGACTNTTCNTCGATTCGTATTGAGGAAAACTCATGAGTTTACTGTCGCCCTTTGAATACAGTTACATGATTAATGCGATACTAATATGCTCTTTGGTGGGCGGAGTTTGTGGATTTCTTAGTGCTTATTTAATGTTGAAGGGATGGTCTTTGATAGGAGATGCTCTTTCACATTCNATCGTACCTGGTGTTGCCGGAGCATATATGCTTGGGTTACCGTTTTCTCTCGGGGCCTTTTTCGCAGGCGGATTAGCCGCGGCAACTATGCTTTTTCTAAGCCGACGCTCGAAGCTAAAAGAAGATGTAATAATAGGACTTATTTTCAGTTCTTTTTTTGGCATCGGACTATTTATGGTGTCGCTCTCCCCCACGTCGGTCGATGTCCAGACGATTGTGCTTGGCAACATTCTTGCCATCACTCCTAGTGATTCTCTCCAGCTCCTGATCATCTCTTTCTTTTCGCTTCTTGTGTTAGTCTCAAAGTGGCGAGATTTGTTAGTCGTATTTTTTGACGAAAATCATGCTCGTAGCATAGGCCTTGATCCCTTTTTACTCAAGGTGGTGTTCTTCGCGCTACTGAGCGCGTCAGCTGTTGCGGCACTTCAAGCGGTTGGGGCATTTTTAGTAATTGCAATGGTTGTGACTCCAGGCGCAACTGCATACCTGATGTCAGATCGATTTGGTGTTGTGATTTTGCTTGGCACGGGACTCGGTGCAGCAACCTCGTTGCTTGGCTCTTACCTAAGTTTTTTCTTAGATGGAACGCCCGGGGGCATTATTGTTCTTTTGCAGGCAATTATATTCGTTTGCGTATTTTTANTGGCACCGAAGCACGGCTTTATAGCAGGACGAAAACGTGCCTCTGAGAGGAAGGCTTTAGACCCCGCTTTTGACATGTGTCCTCTCTTGTTGGAGCAACAGGGTGGGTCGGAGCAATGAGCTGATGCTCTCTNNTTTTTCAGAAACCCTNATGGAGCCATTTGTATACACTTTTATGCAGCAAGCATTCATTATGGTTGCTTTGGTCTCNATACCCACNGCTATACTCTCATGTTTCCTTGTTTTNAAGGGTTGGTCNCTCATGGGCGATGCAATTTCGCACTCAGTTTTGCCCGGCGTAATACTGGCTTATATCGGTGGATTTTCGTTTGCGATTGGAGCTTTTGGAGCTGGCATGTTGTGCGCTGTATTTACCGGATTTTTGANAGAGAATAGCAGGCTAAAAGAAGATACCATAATGGGCGTCGTGTTCTCNGGGATGTTTGCAGTTGGATTGGTAATGATGACTAAGGTNGATTCTAACATTCATCTTGATCATATTTTGTTTGGCGACGTTCTGGGGCTNAGTTGGCAAAATATACTTGAAACTGCAGGNGTCACGGCACTGGTTTTATCGTTTATTTTTTTTAAAGGAAANGATCTNCTTGTTTTNGTTTTTGANCAACAACACGCAAAAGCGCTCGGCCTGCCAGTAACATTGCTTCATTATGGTTTACTCAGTCTGTTATCTCTAACAATTGTTGCCGCCTTGAAGGCAGTTGGCATGATTTTAGTAATTGCCATGCTAATCACTCCCGGAGCTGTTGCACACTTGCTGACCAAAAAGTTTCGACGCATGATTCTTCTCTCGATAATCATCTCGATTAGTGCTGCTTTTTCGGGAGTATACATCAGTTTTTACATAGATAGCGCTCCAGCTCCTACCATTATTGTGCTTCTGACACTGTTATTCGTCATTGTGTTTATTTATCAGGATCTTCGGTCGGTCAGACGGCAGGGCNATTCTGATATAAGAAAACCCTCCAGAATGGTTCGAATATTCCAATCGGATTAATTGAGGATTTTTTAGTTGTAAAAAAAATCTGGACGCTTTAATTTTTTGTTTTANATCTGTTAAGGTNCGAATTTTTNNAAAGAAATTTTTAAAAGGGTCTTCAATTAAGACTTCTCCAATAATTATCAATCATGCGATGCACGTCTAAGATATTTTTAAGCATTGTTGTTTTGCTTTCTGCCACCTCGTGTGGCAACAAAGTTTATTACTCAAACAGTGATGGATCTCAAATAAACAAGCCGCTCTCATCGCTTATAAAATGGAGGCTTCAGCGTGATCCGCCGGAACCAAAGCGCCTGGTTGTATCATCCGAATGGAAGCAATTGAGCCAGTCGGACAACCGGTACGCAATNTGGATAGGGCATTCTACCTTTCTGATTAATAATGGTGATTTACAGATCTTAACTGACCCCATATTTGCAGACCGTGCATCNCCATTGAGCTGGATTGGACCAAGAAGGTTGGTTCCACCAGCGATGCGATTAGATGAGATNTCAGAAGTTGATGTGGTAACTATTAGTCACAACCANTATGATCATNTNGATATTTCAAGTTTAGTCTCNCTTCAGAAGTCTAATCCTACTTGTTTGGTTCTTGTTCCGAAGGGGGANAAACAACTACTTGACACTGTTGGAATCAAAAATGTTGTGGAGTTTGATTGGTGGGACAGTATCAAAGTCGACAACACAATATTTTTTTTTACACCAGCTCACCACTGGTCTGCTAGAGGATTAACTGATCGTAATCTCAGTCATTGGGGAGGGTGGTACATTCAAACTCCAGAGATGTCTTTGTATCACGTTGGTGATTCCGGATATTCGGCAGATTTTCGAGAGGTTCGAAAACGGTTGGGCAGTCCTAAATATGCTTTCATTCCTATNGGCGCCTACGCACCGCGTTGGTTCATGAAGGCGGGTCATGTTGACCCTGCTGAGGCATTACAAATAGCCGTGGATGTCGGCGCGAAATATTCGTTTGCGATGCACTGGGGAACATTTAGCCTCGGTGATGAACCGATTTTTGAACCAATTCGTGAACTCCAACAGGTTAGAGCAGACAGGGGCTACCCCGGAAATTTTTTTTCCGCTCCGGAAATGGGAGAAATAATTTACTTAGAACAGTAATAACGCTNTAAGGTATAATCAAAGNTAGCTTTGCGCTGATCTGATTTTTGGATGACATTAAAAAACACTTTTTAGGAAGGTAATAACAGTATGGGACGAGATGAATCTAGGGACTTAAATGCCATGGATATGTTAAATCAAGAAAATCAACGGGAAGTNACTAAAACAATTGTCCCCATTTTTCTGTTCATTTTAGTCGCCGTAAGTGCAACTACATTAGTTAGTATTTCTGAAATAACCGCAAGTGTTTCTGGTCAAAATGCGCCATGGGAAGAATTTTATTCAGTTTTTGGGATGATTTACGCTATTGTCTCGGGCTTCTTGTTAGTCGAGGTGTTGAATCGCTTTAACAAATTATCTGAAGTGGTCGAAGCNGAATTAAACGCCATCAGCGATGTNCGTGATTTTTTGATATACGTGGATGGACAACCTAAAAATAAGGAGGCGGTGAAAAAAGAGTTACAAGAGTACGTCTATTCCGTTGCCACAGTAGAATGGCGCACAATGAACGACGACTATGCAGTGCTGAACTCCGACACCTCCAAAGAATTATATGACATTATGTATGCGGTGAATGAGTTGGAAATGAGCAATGAGAGTGATCGCGCTGCACTTCATTTTCTTATGGAAAAGATGTCGTCTATTACCACACTTCGGACTGAGCGAATCAGTATAGCTAATCAACAATTACCCCCGCGCCTAAAACATCTTTTNATTTATATGTCCGCTGTCTTNGTAGCTGCTTTTATTATAAATGCTGGGATGGACCCATGGATACATTGTCTCATGGTTGGATCGATAACAGCGTGTGTGCACTTGTTATATATTGTNATTGCTGATTTAAATACGCCTTTCACGGGTTTATGGACAATAAGTGTAAAGCCCCTTATTGAGCTATATCTGAGTTTTAATGACGACGAGAATTTGGTGANGTCAGCGATAAACGATTTGAAAGAAGTNAAGCAGGATAGTCTNTAACTGTCTTATGAAAGACACTGTAAGAAAATTAACGTACGCCAAAAGTGGCGTCTAAACGCCACTGGGGTCTCAATACAGTGGAGTTTCTGTAGGGCATTTCCCGCAAGAATAANATCTATCGTTTTAATGATACATTTTGTAGTTTTAACTCGGAGTTTTGAGAAGAATCCCGCCAGCTTTGCATCTAGGCATCAGTGGCTTGGTATATGGTATCGCTGCGAATCACTTTAGTATCAAACTATTGACTTATCAAAATTGGATAACATGGGTCATAGCATTTTTTTTATATGACTTTCTCTATTACTGGAAACATCGCTTCTCACATGAACGTCCGATATTTTGGGCAAATCATGTGGTGCCCCATCAAAGTGAGGATTCCAATTTGGGAACCGCGCTCAGGCAGACTGGANGTGGGTTTTCGTTGACTTGGATTTTTTTCACCCCAATGTTCGCTATAGGTATGGCTGTCGAAGTATTCATATCAGTTGCATCAGTGAATCTTGTCTACCAATTTTGGGTGCATACAGAATATTTAGGTTCTCTTGGCGTGCTGGACCGACTTCTCGTTACACCCTCTAACCATCGTGTTCACCACGCGAGAAACACTCATTACANAGACGCTANTTATGGTGGTGTTTNAATCGTTTNGNATCAGATATTTGGTATCTTTCGANCTNAAGAANATTNTANTCCACCGNTCTATGGTACTTCAAAGCCGCTGCGTAGTTGGAATCCAANCTGGGCTAATANAGAGATTTACAGTCTGCTTTTACGCGACTNTTGGGTCACTACGCTTNGGAGAAATAAATTACGGGTTCTCTATTCCCGANCTGGATGGCGTCCAGAGGATGTTGCGANGCGNTTTCCGAATGTGNNCNATCAAGATTGTGATGATCAGAAATATGAGAGTGATTCCGATATTTCAACTATGATATTCGTCATTGTCCAGTTTTTAATATGGTTAGTTTTAGTGATATTNTTAATGAGCGATATGAGAGAGTTATATTTTAATGATCATTTGTTCGCTCTATTTTTACTTTTTTCAGTCGGTAGAACCGCATGGCATCTCAAAGGAAAAGTANTATCCTGGATCTTTGAGGGTGCTAGGTCTATTTTAGTAATTCTTCTGATGTTTTTTGTTAGTGTTTGGAATGCAGGATCACAAATTGTGCAGGTTTTGGCCCTCCAAGCATCATTTAATCTTNTTTTTTTTTATTTTTGGGGATTCGACCGTTTGTGTNCCCACTACNCGGAAGGACAAGCAAAATATTTCCTTAATCATTTAGAGAAACTATGGTTTTTGAGAGTTCTCCGGGTGTTTCCTTGACGAGCCTCGGTAACAAAAAACCTGGCAGGGCAGTTTGCATTTCAGAGTAAACTGTTTTAACACGTGCTTTTTCAACATGAAAATGCGTTGCACCCTCTACTGGGTCAAGTAAGTGCAGATAATAGGGGGTTACCTCACAGTTATAAAGATGTTCGCTGAGCGATATTAAGACATCACTGCGATCATTGACATTTTTCAGAAGTACTGATTGATTCAGTAAGCAAATTCCAATTTTACGCAATTGGCGCAGTGAATTTTTTACGGAATTATCGATCTCATTAGGATGGTTAATATGCAGAACCACAATTGGTTTNAGACGAGTGCTTTGCATCCAAAGNAACAGTTCGTCATCAATCCGAGATGGAATAACGACTGGTAGCCGTGTGTGAATTCTGAGCCGTTTAACATGAGGAATTTTAGCGATCCTTTNAGTAAGCCACGATAGAAAGCTGTCTTTTACTGCCAGAGGATCTCCACCGCTNAAAATAACTTCATTAATTTCTGGTCTATTAGTTATGTAGTCTAACGCTGAGAACCACTTTTCTCGATTTTGGTGTTGCTGACTATATGGAAAATGTCTCCGAAAACAATATCGACAGTTTATGGCGCAAAAAGAACCTACGATTAATAGCACCCGATTTTGGTATTTATGTATGACACAAGATTTTGGGTTGTGGNTTAGTTCGTTTAAAGGATCTTTAGAGTAATTTTTGTTTTTTGTCAATTCCTCCCTAACCGGCAAGACTTGAAGCAGGAGGGGATCTTTGGGGTCACCAAGGCGGATACGTTTGATATATGATGGAGGTACCCTAACTTGAAATTTTAACGCCGCTTTTTGTCCTTGGCCAAGTAATTTAGGACTTAAATTGAGTCGCATAATTAGCTCCTCAACGCTTATCACCGACTCTATAAGTTCCGTTTGCCAACGATTCTTAATTTGTACTACATTGGTGTGCTCGTGCATTTGTTGGTGCCCTTGTTTAGGAAAAATAGTATAAATCATTTTGTCTAAGGGATTTGGTTGGATGCAAGGAAAAAATAAGAATAACGACGAGACCTTTATGGGCATAGCTCTCAAAAACGCTAAATTAGCGATGAATGCGGGAGAAGTTCCAATAGGCGCAGTGTTAGTGAGAGATGGAAAAATTATTGCGCAAGGGCATAATCAACCAATTCAGAAATGTGATCCGACAGCCCATGCGGAAATTGTTGTTTTGAGAAAAGCGGCGAGTATTGAGGGAAATTACCGTCTTGTTGACTGTGAACTGTTTGTTACTATTGAACCCTGTATTATGTGTGTTGGGGCCATGTTACATGCCCGGATACGACGAATAATCTTCGGCGCTAAAGAACCCAGATTCGGTGCTTTAACTAGTCACATGCGGATCCTAGATAGTACGAGATTTAACCACAAAATTGAGTGGCACGGTGGAGTACTTGCGGAGCAAAGTAGTGTGTTAATGCGCAACTTTTTTAAGTTGAAGCGTGTTAATAAATAATACGCCTCCAATGAGAGCTGGCCCAAGTAAAACCGGCGAGTTGTCTAAGTTGTAATTACGCAAGTTTCAAGCAACGTGTTGTAGAGGGTTCTTTTTTACCATTTAATAACGAGCGTAACCGAAGATAATTTAAATAGTATTGAATACTATCAACATACTTAACAGCAATCTTGCCATTTGTGTATGCGGCGTCTCCAGCATGAGACCTACTGTTTTTATTAAGGTGTAGTAAGAGAGATCTCACATCTACCCATAGGTCAGGGTCCTTATTTGCGGTCTTAGTCTGTGCTATCGCCTCTTCGATGTTTCTGAGGCCAAAATTGTATGCAGCTAGTGCAAGCCAAATACGGTCACTATGATAAACCCTTTTTGGAAGACGCGTGATTAGTTTTTCCAAATACTTTGCACCGCCCAAAACGCTTTGTAGAGGATCTAGGCGATTCTGTATTTTCATTTCGATAGCTGTATCTTGTGTCAACATCATCAACCCTCGAACACCGGTCGGTGATGTAGCGAGAGCATCCCAATGAGATTCTTGATAGGCAATTGCNGCCAAAAGTTCCCATTCAAAATTTCGTTGATTGGCAATTTTTTTAAATATATGCCTATATTTGGGAAGGCGTTGATTTTCCATCNTTTCTAGCAACTGAGAATTTGAGGTNGAGAATTGATCTGGATTAAGAAACATTTTTTGTTTAATGTCATCTATTTTACTTTGGGTTATAAAATCATGAATAAAAAGGTTCGCCACAGATAACAAACTTTTGTCTCCATCTTTTAAGAATCCCCAGGAAAGGGGCTCTTTTTCTGATATTTCGATTCCAACAGCAAGCCTNTGAAAAATGTGTCGGTTCATGTTAAAGCTAAGTGAGTCAACGATAGAGTAGTCATAATCATTTGTGTGTACCATTTGCATCTTGTCGGTGTTTGAGAGAGACGGATTATCTATTAGAAATAATCTTGGATTATCTTGCTGGGTTTCTTTTATTTTGGTAACAAGAAAAGTGGGCTGATTTGAGAGTACCATAGTTCCTTCAAGATCCGTAATTTTGCCAGGCTTTGGGTTTCCGCGTCGATAAATCAGTTGCTCAGATACAAAGTGGTAGGGTTTAGAAAAATNNAGCAAATTTTGAGCTAGTGCAGTTTGAGTTACATTNGCNGCAATTAGATCTCCCTCGCCAGCATGCAGGGCTAAAGTGAGTTCTTCAAAATTCATTTTAGTTTTTATTTCGAGTTCAACTCCTAACTTTTTTGCAAAGTCATNTGCAATTAAAAACTCAAATCCATTGCAAACACCAGATTTCTCATAGAACGTGGTTGCACCTTCGATAGTTAAAATTGTCAAAGTGCCGCGATTGAGCACCCGTTGCAGATTATTTGTATGAGTACTACTATCTAAGACTGTTACAAAAATAATAATCATTGCTACTGTAATTAAACTGCGAGTTCGCCGAGATGCGCTCAAAAAATTGATTTCATTTAGATTGGTAAGATTCAACGTTGACTCCAATGGGCGCGACTAGACCAAAGTGTAAACTTGTAATTTGATGTTGGTTAAGAGCAAAATGAAACTGCGTTTAATCGGATTGTAGTATAAACTAACGNTGTGTGGATTTGTTGTGTTCGGACTTTCAGTGAATGATCATTTTTGACGGTGGCCCTTGTTTTTCAGATTTTAGAAAGTATAAGTTATTGTCGAAATTACAGGCCGTTCAGCCTGGTGTACTCTCTTTAAGAGCATATTATAAATATTTCGTTGATGCCGTTGTTACTCTCTCAGAGAGACAGACTAATGTGCTTGAATCATTGTTGAATTGCCGAAATCAAACTATTGCAGCTGATTTTGCCACGCATCTTTTTTGGGTTGTGCCGCGTCTTGGAACTATATCGGCTTGGTCGAGCAAAGCGACTGATATAGTCAGAAATTGTGGTTTGGATTGTGTCCTTCGAGTCGAGCGTGGTATAGCTTTTTCCATTGACACCTCAATTACACTCGATCGGTCCGAAGAGAGAACCCTTGCTGAATTATTACATGACAGGATGATTGAAACTGTTCTTTTCGATATTGGCGAATCTACCAAACTATTCNTGCATGANGATCCTGTTCCTCTCAAAACTATNNATATATTAGATGGAAATTCTGAAATGTTTAGACAGGTAAATCTAGATTTGGGATTGGCATTAAGTGATTTCGAAATGATTTTCCTTCACGACGAGTTTTCCAAGTTACGACGGAATCCAACCGATGTTGAGTTGATGATGTTTGCTCAGGCGAATTCAGAACACTGCAGGCATAAAATATTCAATTCTCGATGGATAGTTGATGGCAGTATGCAGGATAAGACTCTCTTTGAGATGATCCAAAATACTTACAGAAAGAATAGTGAGGGTATTTTGTCGGCTTATTCTGATAATGCAGCTGTGGTAAAAGGATCCTTTGGAGGACGTTTTTTCCCCGATCCAAAAACGCGGGAGTATACATATTCGTTTGAGGATATACATTTTTTGATGAAGGTGGAGACGCATAATCATCCAACCGCAATATTCCCTTACGCCGGCGCTGGGACTGGCGCGGGCGGTGAGATACGTGATGAAGGTGCTGTGGGTCAAGGCTCAAAACCCAAAGCTGGCATTACTGGATTTAGTGTGTCTAATTTGAATATTCCAGATTATACACAACCGTGGGAAGTGAACTACGGAAAGCCAGATCGGATTGCATCCGCTCTAGATATTATGCTCGATGCTCCTATCGGAGCGGCTGCATATAATAACGAATTTGGCCGACCTAACATCTGTGGGTACTTTCGGTGCTTCGAGTTAGAAATGAATGGCCAATGTCTTGGATACCACAAGCCAATTATGATATCTGGAGGATATGGCAATATAAGGTCGCAGCATGTGCTCAAAAAATCGTTTCAAGTGGGTACGAAATTGGTTATTTTGGGAGGTCCAGCAATGCTAATTGGACTTGGAGGAGGCGCAGCATCCTCCGTCACTGCTGGCCAGAGTTTGGCAGAATTAGATTTCGGTTCTGTTCAACGACAAAACCCTGAAATGGAGAGAAGGTGTCAAGAAGTCATAGACCAGTGCTGGCAATTAGGAGACCAAAATCCAATTTCGTTTATCCATGATGTTGGTGCAGGTGGTTTATCAAATGCGCTGCCAGAGTTAATAAAAGACGGAGGAGTTGGAGGGTATTTTAAACTTCGTTGCATTCCAAATGCCGAGCCGCAGATGTCTCCAAAGGAGATTTGGTGTAATGAGGCCCAAGAGCGATATGTTCTGGCAATCAAGATGGAACACATCGATGTTTTCGCTGGATTTTGTAACAAAGAGCGGTGCCCTTTTGCAATTGTAGGGGAAGCAATTGAAGACAAAAAGGTGGTAGTTGAGGACGAGTATTTTAAAAATACCCCCATAGATGTGCCTTTAGCTTTATTATTTCCACTATCATCTCTTACAACTAGAATCGCAAGCGGCGCAGATACATCATTTCCCCCAC
Organism: Porticoccaceae bacterium; assembly: GCA_002720735.1. GTDB lineage: Bacteria > Pseudomonadota > Gammaproteobacteria > Pseudomonadales > Porticoccaceae > TMED48. Next base: position 33,633 of record PBJN01000024.1, on the reverse strand, counting down.
TTTCACTAAAAAAAATGAAACTGGATGAAGTTATCGACTTGGTTGTTAGACATCCGACCGTGGCAAGCAAAAATTTTTTGATTACTATCGGAGATCGCTCAGTAGGCGGCATGGTAACCAGGGATCAGATGGTTGGTCCGTGGCAAGTGCCCGTTGCTGATTGTGCAGCGACAGCACTGAGTTTCGAAAGTTACAGAGGTGAGGTAGTTGCGATGGGGGAACGTTCTCCATTGGCCGTGGTAAATGCTCCGGCATCTGGTCGTATGGCTATCGGGGAGGCAATTACGAACATTGCTGCCTCTTTAATTACTTCACTGTCTGATGTGCGATTATCTGCTAACTGGATGTGCGCGGCGGGGTGCTCTATTGAAGAGGAAAAACTTTTTCGAACTGTAGAGGCAGTAGGTATGGAGCTTTGTCCGGCTTTGGGAATTAGTATTCCGGTTGGAAAAGATTCCATGTCTATGCGGACTAATTGGGATGATGGTGACAAAAGTAAATCAGTCGTATCGCCACTTTCTTTAATTGTGAGCGCATTTGCTCCAGCAGTTGATGTTAGAAAAATCTTAACGCCTCAGTTGAGAACGGATTGCGGAGATACTCGATTAATTTTGCTTGATTTGGGAGCAGGCTTGAATCGACTGGGAGGATCTATATTAGCTCAAGTGAATGGTCAATTTGGCGATAGAGTTCCTGACTTAGATGATCCAGACGTTATTAAAAAGTTTTTTGATGTTTTGCAGATGCTGAATAAAGAGGGTGAATTACTTGCTTATCACGATCGTTCAGATGGTGGTCTTGTGGTGACTCTACTAGAAATGTCATTTGCCGGTCGTGTTGGAATTGATATTAACATTGCAACCGATCATAACAACGATGGTTGTCTATCTGGATTATTCAGTGAGGAATTAGGTGCAGTTATTCAGGTGAAGGCAGATAGTGCAAATGGAATTATTAAGCGCTGTAAAGCTTTAAATTTATGTTGTGGTGAAATTGGAAGGCTGAACAATCAGCAAGTTATTCGAGTTAGTTGTTTAGGCGTTGAGTTATATTGTAAGCCAAGAGCTGAATTATATAACGCATGGAGCGAACTTTCTTATCAAATTTCCGCTCTGCGTGATAACAGTAATTGCGCAAAAAGTGAATTTGATTGCTTAATATCAGAAGACCCTGGGCTTTCGGTGAAGTTAAATTTTCAAATTGAGGTTCCGGTATTGATTGGCACTGTCCGTCCCAGAATAGCAGTCTTGCGAGAGCAAGGAGTCAACGGACAATTAGAAATGGCAGCGGCATTTGATAGAGCGAAATTCGCTGCCGTTGACGTGCATATGAGTGAACTATTAAGTGGTGAAGTCCAGTTGTCAAATTTTGTGGGTCTGGTTGCGTGTGGAGGTTTTTCTTATGGAGATGTGCTGGGTGCCGGTCAGGGGTGGGCAAAAACTATCCTCTATAACTCGAGTTTGAGAGATCAGTTCAGTGGTTTTTTTCATCGATCAGAAACGTTTACGCTGGGCGTATGTAATGGGTGTCAAATGCTTTCTCATCTCAGAGAACTGATTCCTGGCTCGGAGCCTTGGCCATTCTTCGTAAGAAATTTGTCAGAGCAGTTTGAAGCACGTTTTTGTCTTGTCAGGATAGAGAAGAGTCCATCAATTTTTCTACATAACATGAGTGACTCACACATGCCCATCGTAGTTTCTCATGGTGAGGGGATGGCCAAATTTGATAATGAAGATATGCATATTGATCTTCAAACTTCGAATATGGTTACCATGCGTTTTTTGGGTAATGATTTGGCGGAGGCCAAGTCTTATCCTGCAAATCCGAACGGCTCACCGAGAGGTATCACTGGCATCTGTAGCAGAGACGGGCGTGTTACTTTAATGATGCCTCATCCGGAACGTGTATTCAGAACAGTATTGAACTCTTGGCATCCACAGAATTGGGGGGAAGACTCTCCTTGGATGCAGTTATTTTATAATGCTCGTCGATTTGTAGGATAGCGTTAATTTTGGGAGGGGTAAATTTGAGCAATTTGGAGGATGAGGCGGAGCTGGTCAAAAAAGCAATTCGAGTGGGATCACATTATGCCGCCAAAAGGGGATATGGATATCCGGAAAAACATGACAGTGCGAAATTGAAAGTTGAGTTTGTATACCGAGTACTTGTCGAGGATAAATTAATACAACCGTTGGCAAAGGATAAGATTTCTGATCCAAACATGCGTCGAAAGCTTGCACTTTGGATTACAAAACATCTCGTAAAGAGACCCACTTGAGCGCAATTAAAATTGCCGACCAGTGTTAAAAACTTAAATAATTTGATATTCATGGTATAATTTCGACAGAGTTGACTAGGCAGTCGCTGCGAAGTTTTTGAGTTCAATCGGGAGCGCATTGGAAATTTCGCAGAGGAAAGTCCGGGCTCCACAGGGCAGAGTGCCAGGTAATGCCTGGGGGGCGTGAGTCCACGGAAAGTGCCGCAGAGAGAAGACCGCCAATGATCTATTTCTGATCAGGTAAGGGTGAAAGGGTGCGGTAAGAGCGCACCGCACTGTTGGTAACAACAGTGGCAGGGTAAACCCCACTTGGAGCAAGACCAAATAGGTCTCCTTTGACGTTGCCCGCGTTGGAGACGGGTAGGTCGCTAGAGGTATGCGGTGACGTTTGCCCCAGATGAATGACTGTCCACGACAGAACCCGGCTTATCGGTTGACTCTTTTTTTAACTTTGTTCTCAAAATTAAACTATAGCCTTTCATCTATAAATCACATTAAGTTATTGTCGCATCCGCATGTTTTAAAAAATTAAATATTTGAAACATCGCACTTGCATTCAGTCTTTTGAGCCTAGGTTCTTGAACTGACTGATTTTAAAGTGGTTTTTCTTAATTTCTTTACTTGACTTTGAAACTCACTATGCCTAATCTGCATAAATGGTGAAATGTGGCGAATAGTGGATTTTTATGGGAAAAATAAAGAGTAAAGGGGAGTAAAGTGTTCAGAGGCAGTGATCCCATAAGCATGGATTCGAAAGGGCGAATGGCTGTTCCAACTCGTTATAGGGCCATGCTCGATAATTTGTGTCGGGGGGAGCTGGTTGTAACTATTGATATGAAATCAACTTGTTTAACACTATCGCCGCTTCCTGAATGGCGAAAATTTGAAGAGAAAGTTGCCAAATTGCCTGCTTTGGATGAATTGGGTGAGATGCTGAGTCGTTTTGTTGTGGGTCAGGCAAAGGATGTACAGGTTGATGGAAGCGGTCGAGTACTTATTCCAACAGAATTGCGTGAATATGCGCAATTGTCTAAAAGGTTGGTTCTCGTGGGGCGTACACAGAGATTGGAATTATGGTCGGAAGACAATTGGAATGCTGAGAGAGAAAAGTCTCAAGCTGGTTATCGAGCAATTCTCAATGAGCGCGAGGGTATGTCTGATGCGTTGAAAAATTTGTCTTGGTAAATTGGTAGCTGTATATGATTGGGCACAACCCAGTACTATTGAGAGAATCCGTCAATGCTTTGGTGATAAATCCAGATGGGTTATATGTTGACGGTACTTTTGGGCGTGGCGGGCACTCTTCAGCAATTTTGAATAAGTTATCCGAGGATGGCTCCTTAGTCGCTATTGACAAGGATTTGGAAGCATTAGCTTATGGTCGAACTTTATTCCCGCGAGAATTGAGGCTAACTTTGATGCATGCATCTTTTGGAGGGCTCTCTGAAGTGCTTGAAAAGCTTGGTTTGAAGAAAACTTCTGGGATTTTACTTGACCTCGGTGTCTCTTCTCCCCAGCTTGAAACTCCCGGCCGAGGTTTCAGTTTTATGCGTGATGGTCCTCTGGATATGCGCATGGATCAGACGAGTGGTAGGTCTGCTAAAGATTGGTTAAATAATGCTTCTGAAAATGATATTGCAAGTGTTTTGAAACAATTTGGTGAGGAGCGTTTTGCAAAAAGAATTGCAAAAGCAATTGACTATGAGCGCTCAGATTCACCAATTGAGAGCACGCTCCGACTGGCGAAAATAGTCTCTGATGCTCATCCGGCGTCTGATGGTGGCCAGCATCCTGCGACGAAGACATTTCAGGCTATTCGAATCTACATTAATAAAGAGCTTGATGAACTTGATGTTTTTCTGAGCGAAGTAATTGACTTATTAGAAATTGGAGGCCGATTAGTCATTATTAGTTTTCACTCCCTGGAGGATCGTTGTGTAAAGCGATTTATACGTGCTCAACAGCGCGGTTTAACTACCCCAAAATATCTTCCAACGAGGGACTTTGATAAAAATGTTCGATTAGTTGGAATTGGGTCTGCGATCAAACCAACAAAGAGAGAGATTGCACATAATTGGCGCGCCCGCAGCGCCATAATGAGGGTGGCTGAGAGAGTGGCATGAAAATTTTTGAACACAAAATCTTTCTTAACTTCAGTGTAATAGGACTCGTATCCATTTGGCTATTAGTGGTTTTTTCTGCCATCTCAGTTGCGTATGTTGAGCATTTGTGTCGCCAGTATTACGAGAGAATTTCAATATCAGAGAAAACCAGTAATCAGCTTCAGGCAGATTACGGTCGTCTTATTTTAGAGTTAAGCACTTGGGGATCGCTACCACGCGTTGAGACTATTGCAATCAATGAATTAAACATGAGGACCCCATTAGGAGATGAAATTATTTTAGTAAATCCAGCATCTTATAGGACATCTAATGGTGATTAAAACGGTTCATCCAACGTCCGGTGCAAATTGGCGTTTCTTCTTGGTCGTATTAATTGTTTTAGCACTACCAATTATTATCCTCATAAAAATAGCGTCATTACAGGGCAGCGATTTCTTGCGTACTCAGGGCGATTCTCGAGCACTCCGATCACAGGTGATACCCGCTTACCGAGGAATTATATCAGACAGGCATGGTGTTCCCCTTGCCGTGAGCACTCCTGTATCAACTTTAACAGCTGACCCACAGTTATTGCTTTCAGCAAATGCTAATCAGTTATTACTTCTTGCCGAGGCATTGGGAAAGTCTCCAGAACGTCTACAACAAAAGCTCAATACATATCGTAAAAAATCTTTCATGTATCTGTCGCGTCAATTGCCTGTTGAAGAAGCAGAAAAGGTGTTGGATTTGCGGATACCCGGAGTCAACGCCGTGCAAGAGTATAAGCGTTTCTATCCTGCGGGAGAGGTTACGGCTCAGTTGGTTGGTCTTACCAGTAAAGAGCAGGATAGGGGACAAGAAGGTTTAGAGTTAGCCTATAACGCATGGTTGAGTGGTGAATCAGGATTACGAAGAGTACTTCAGGATAAATCGGGACACGTTATCGAAGAACTTGGAGTTGATAGGGACGCAAGGCGCGGCAAACCCTTGAGTTTGAGTATTGATCTTCGCATTCAATATGCGGCATATCGAGCACTTAAGAATGCAGTTTATGAGCATGATGCACAAGCGGGATCTGTGGTGGTGCTTGATGTGAAATCTGGGGAAGTTTTAGCAATGGTGAATCAGCCATCTTTCAATCCAAACGATCGCTCTACTGTAACTCCAAATGTTCTGCGTAATCGGGCAATGTTAGATCTGATTGAACCAGGCTCTACAGTGAAACCATTTACTATTTTGACTGCTTTACAATCTGGAATTTTTAATGAGCATTCAAATATAGATACGAGCCCAGGCTACATAAAGGTAGATTACAAGACATTTAAGGATGCTAGTGACTATGGGGTACTCAACCTGACTGAGGTATTATCCAAATCGAGTCAAGTTGGAACTATTAAAGTTGCTTTAAAGCTGGATCCAAGGTTAACCAGAGGCGTTTTTGAAAAGTTAGGTCTGGGTCAGAGTACAGGTAGTGGTTTTCCTGCTGAGGCGGTCGGAAACTTACCGACATTNCGTATTTGGGACCCAATTTCTCAAGCTACTTTTGCTTTCGGATATGGGTTTAGTGTCACATCACTTCAGCTTGCACGAGCATATTCGGTTCTGGCCAATGATGGGATGCGTCGCGAGATTTCATTAATTGCTAATGATCCTCCCTTGAGGGCAGAAAAATTGTTTAACCCAGCTGACGTTCGAGCAGTTCGAGCTATGCTCGAATCCGCNGTAGGGCACGACGGAACTGGACAAAAGGCGTCCATATCGGGATATTCGGTCGCTGGGAAGACTGGTACTTTGCANAAGACTAGAGAAAGTGGCGGATACGCTAATAACCGTTACACGGCTACATTTGCAGGCATGGCTCCTGTTAAAAGTCCAAGAATAGTGACTGTTGTTGTCATTGATGAACCAAGTCGTGGGAAATATTTTGGGGGCCACGTGGCCGCACCTGTTTTTGCTGAGGTTACAGGTAATGCACTTCGATTGATGCGGGTAACGCCTGACTCAGTTTCGACGACGCCGATATTGTCTGGTACGAAAATTAATTATTTTTCGGCAGGTGAGTCATGACAACGTCANATAGACCAAAACGCTGGAGTATTGGNGAACTTTTCGTNAATGAAAAAATTGAATTATCATTCTCNNAATTATCTGTTTCGGGNTTATGTCAAGACAGTCGATTGGTAAAACAGGGTGACTNGTTTTTTGCGCTNTCAGGTAATAGAACAAACGGAATGCTNCATGTTGATGAGGCGCTNAGAAAAGGAGCCGTTGGTATAGTTGTTGATCAAGCATGGCGAGGTAATGCATCTAATTTTTCAGCGCCTATAATACGAATATTCGATTTATACAACAAAGTTTCTCAAATTGCTTCAACATTTTATGAGAATCCGTCAAAAAAAATTCGCACAATTGCTACTACAGGCACCAATGGAAAGACCTCATGTTGTTGGCTGCTTTCTGATCTTTTAACACGCCTTGGCAAGAAATCAGCATACTTAGGTACTTTGGGGTGTGTAATTGGGGGCTCAAGGGCTGACGGAATGTCAGCAAGCGAGGTGGTCAAAACTTCTTTGACTACTCCAGATGCCATAACAATCCAGGCTATCCTTAAAAGACTATCCAATGCTGGTGTTTCGAGCGTCGCACTTGAGGCATCGTCCCATGCCTTGGCTCAAAGAAGAATAGATGCTGTTTCTATAGACACCGCTATTTTTACGAATTTAAGCCGAGATCACCTCGATTACCATGGTGATATGAAAAGTTATGGAGCATCTAAGACACTTTTGTTTCAAAAACCTGAGCTACAGACAATTATAATTAATGCCGACGACGACTTCTCTGCCGTACTGGAGAGGAAAATAGCTTCACACAAGGAAATTTACAGGTATAGCTTAGACAATAATAAAGCTGATATTTATTGCACTTCCATTGAGCTAGACCCGCTTGGAGTGACAGCTGAGGTCGTTACCCCTTGGGGTCTAGGTACCATCAAATCTTCTTTAGTGGGTCAGTTTAATTTGTCCAACTTATTAGCTGTAGTGGCTGCAGCAGCCACAAAAATACCGCTTTTTGACGTCTTAGGAGTAATCCCATTGATCAAAGCTCCTACTGGTCGTATGGAGCTAATCAACATGGAATCAGTGCCCGGTGTGGTGGTGGATTATGCCCATACTCCCGACGCCTTAGAAAAAGTNCTNATAACACTGAGGGCTCACAGTGTAGGAAAACTTTGGGTGGTTTTTGGCTGTGGCGGTGAACGAGACATAGGGAAGCGCTCCAAAATGGGAGCTATAGCAGAGCGATATACAGATAGAGTAGTACTGACTAGTGATAACCCTCGCGGTGAACCTGAGGATCANATAATAGCGCAAATTAAACGCGGNATGCTCGGNGAGGCAATAATTAAGACCGACCGTCGCGATGCGATTCGACACGCTATTTTTTCTGCAGCATCGGATGATTTAGTTCTGATAGCTGGTAAAGGTCATGAGGATTTTCAACATGTAGCATCTGGACAATTACCTTTTAGCGACCAGCACCAGGTTCGCTCAGCGTTGTTGGATCGTCAGGATGGAGTAAGATGACAGCTATTTTATTGAGTGATGCTGCGGCTCAGTTCGGGGGAACACTCCTTAATTCCGATGCAAAGTGCGATAGGGTCTCTATCGATAGTCGAAAAGTAAAACGTGGCGATATTTTCGTTGCACTCTCGGGTAAAAATCATGATGGTCATGAGTTCATAGAGGGTATCGCTAATAAAATTGCGGGAGCAATTGTCTCAAAGCCAGTTTTTGGGAAAAATCTTTCACAGTGGGTTGTCAAAGACACCGAAAAAGCACTGGGGTACATGGCCAGCTTAAAACGGGATTCTTTTAGAGGACAAACTGTTGCCGTAACGGGNAGTAGTGGAAAAACTACTGTGAAAGAATTTATTTCTTCAATTTTAAAACTCTGCGGATCGGTACATGCGACAGAGGGCAATTTAAATAATCAAATTGGATTACCTTTGACTTTGTTGGCGCTNTCTAATGCAGCCGACTATCTTGTTCTAGAAATGGGAGCCAGGAAAGCTGGTGATATTAATTATTTGTGTTCGTTATCTCGCCCTGATATCAGTTTGGTAAATAACGTACAGAACGCCCATATTGGAGCTTTTGGCGATCTTGATTCGACAGCGAGTGCAAAATCAGAGATCTATCGAAGCTTACCCGAAGATGGAGTGGGAGTTTTAAATTTGGACATTGATTACGCCGATAAATGGAGGGGTGTGATAGGAGCGCGACGGTGCGTAACGTTTTCAACAGAAGGTAAATCTGCAGATGTTACAGCAATTGATCTTGAATCAGATGAGCTTGGTTGTTACAAATTCACGATGCGATTCTCTCCTAAAACTCAGTCTTCGGGAGATATTGTAATAAGTTTAAATGTTCCCGGACGGCATTCCGTTAGTAATGCCGTTGCTGCAGCCAGTTGCGCGCTTGCCACAGGAGCAGGTATCGATCAAATAAAGCAGGGTCTGCAGATGGCACAACCTTTGCCGGGACGTTTGATGGTTAAAAAGCTCCGCTCGGGCGGATCTTTGATTGACGACTCATACAATGCTAATCCAGAGTCCGTAAAAGCGGCTATTAATTTTCTCTCTACGCGCCCCGGCATCCGTATTTTTGTGTTTGGAGATATGGCTGACTTAGGAAATCGCGCTCCGGAATTTCACTGCTCTATAGGTGATTATGCACGTGATTTAGGGATCGATTCGATGCTTACACTTGGTTGCTTAAGTGCGAATGCGAGTAAGCGATTTAATGGTCAGCACTTCTCATCCTTAGATGCTTTACGAAATTATTTATCAAGTTTTAAAGACACATCAGAGACTACCTTCTTAATAAAAGGGTCGCGTGCTTCCTCTATGGAAAAGATAGTAGTCATGCTCGAGAGTGGAGAAATTTTATAGTGTTTTTTTGGTTAAGTGATTATTTTGGACAATTCTATAGTCCTTTATTAGTTTTCCAATACCTTACTTTGAGAGGCATCTTTTCAGTCCTTACCGCGCTTGGCATGTGCTGGATTTTTGGACCATCCCTAATTCGAAGGTTAAATTATCTTCAAGTTGGACAGGCAATTCGCAGTGACGGTCCGAAAACGCATTTTTCGAAAGCTGGTACGCCGACTATGGGTGGTGCTCTGATTATTATTGCGATGTTTATAAGCACAATAATGTGGGCAGACATTCAGAACCGGTATGTCTGGATAGTGTTGTCGGTGACGATATTTTTTGGCTTAGTTGGTTGGGCCGATGACTATCGAAAAGTAGTCGAAAAAAATCCCCGAGGGTTACCCGCACGTTGGAAGTTTTTTTGGCAATCATTAATTGGGTTAGCAGCTTCCTTGGCGCTATATATTACTGCTCAATCGCCGTCAGAGACCGAACTAATAGTTCCATTTTTTAAGTCTTTTGCATTAGATTTGGGACCATTTTTTGTGGTGCTGACTTACTTTGTAATTGTTGGTACAAGTAACGCGGTTAATTTGACTGATGGACTTGACGGGTTAGCTATTATGCCGAGCGTTCTTGTAGCAGGCGCATTGGGCGTTTTTGCATATGCAAGTGGGAACTATCAGTTTGCGCATTATTTAAATATACCATTTATAAGTGGTGCTGGAGAACTACTTATTATTACTGCTGCGCTTTGCGGAGCTGGGTTGGGATTTCTTTGGTTCAATACATATCCGGCGATGGTTTTTATGGGTGATGTGGGTGCACTCGCTCTTGGTGCTGCGCTAGGTGTTATCGCAGTAATTGTTAGGCAAGAAATCGTTTTATTTATCATGGGTGGTGTATTTGTAGTAGAGACCATGTCCGTAATTATTCAAGTAGCCTCGTTCAAGCTCACTGGAAAGCGTATTTTTCGTATGGCACCTTTACATCACCATTTCGAGTTGAAAGGTTGGCCAGAGCCGAGAGTCATTGTTCGGTTTTGGATTATCACATTTGTCCTCGTTCTTATTGGGCTAGCGACTCTCAAGTTGCGATAAAATTCGGGAGCTTACCAAGTGCAAGCAGAGGAACATATTTCAAAAATGATTGCCATCCTAGGCACGGGTATCACCGGCATATCTGTAGCTAAATTTTTGCTATCAAGAAACCTTGACTTTATTTTTGTCAATACATGTCCAAAAAAGAGCTCCTCTTCACCCGATCGGGTGACAGAGCTGTTCCCGACCCATGATATTTTTTGTGGACCATTTGATGATTATTTTTTTCAAAAAATTCACACTATCGTGGTAAGTCCAGGCGTTCCCCGAGATATTCCTTTGCTCCTTTCCGCACGCGAACACTTTGTCAGAATAATAGGCGATTTAGAGTTATTTTTTAAAGCGGTTAGTTCACCGATAGTAACAATTACGGGTGCTAATGGGAAAAGCACGGTTACTTCGCTGGTAGGTGCGATGGCCGAGCAAGCCAGTATCAAGGTGGGGATTGGTGGCAATATTGGAACGCCAATGCTGGATCTCGTTGGCAAAAACTTCAAGTTATATGTATTGGAATTGTCAAGTTTCCAACTTGAGCTTTTTGAGGGGACGGGTGAACATATCTGTGGATTTCTTAATATCTCTCCAGATCATCTTGACAGACATGGAAGTATGGAGAATTACCTAGCGGCGAAGCAACATATATTTTTGGGCGCTAAACAAGCCGTGGTAAACAGAGATGATCCATTAACCTTTCCTCAAGGTCTCACGTGTTGCGATCTTGTTACCTTCGGCACCGATGAGCCTCGGGCAACGGATTTTGGTGTTATTTCGCATAATGACATTCGTTGGTTAGCGCTGGGTAAGCAACGTTTAATGCCCGTTTGTGATTTATCTTTAAAAGGAACCCATAATATTTCTAATGCGTTGGCTGCTTTGGCTCTTGGTCATTGTGCTGGATTACCCATGGAATCAATGTTAAGCACGTTGCGTCACTTCAGGGGACTTCCGCACCGTTGCGAGGAAATTGCCTGCATTAATAATATTTTGTATATCGATGACTCTAAGGCAACAAATATAGGAGCGGCATGTGCAGCGATTGAGGGATTCTCTCAATTTCAAAAACGCAATATTTTACTTATAGCAGGTGGCCGCACGAAAAATATTGATTTTTCTAGCTTGATAAAAATGGTCAGTAAGGCGGTAAAACATTGTTTTTTGCTGGGAGAAATTGCAGATGAACTTCACAATCTTTTAGGTGGTGTTATACCTGTGAGCCGGCACCATAGTATCGAAGCATGCGTTGTAGAGGCCTCAAAAATTGGATGTGCGGGGGACGTAGTATTACTTTCCCCAGCTTGCGCTAGTTTTGATATGTTCGAAAATTATATTGAAAGAGGGCTTCATTTTCAGGCGGCAGTCAATAGTTTGAGCGAAAATGGGCGGGCTTCTTGATGAAAAAAAATATCTTTAAACATAAATCCGGTTCGAAATCACAAGAATGTAACGTAGACCCATTTTTATTTGTTCCGTTGGTTACCCTTATCTCTTTGGGCTTTGTGATGGTGGCATCTGCCTCTTTCAGTTTTGCAGAGCATCGGTTTGGCAACGTTTTTTTCTTTGCAGGGCGCCATGCAATCTATATTTTATTAGCAGCACTTGTGGCGGTTACCGCTTACAAGGTTCCGCCTCAGCAATTGAGGTCGCATGGTAGGTTATGGATGTTTTTTTCTATCCTAATGCTCATCGCGGTGTTGATTCCCGGAATTGGCAAGGAGTTAAACGGTAGTAAGCGTTGGCTTTCTCTAGCCGGGTTTACTTTTCAGGTGGCGGAGTTCGCAAAAATTTCTGTGATAGTTTTTCTTGCAGACTATTTGGCGCGGCATAGACTAGTTTTTGCCAAAGAACTCAGTAAATTAGCTTTCATCGTCGGACTGATCTCATTGGTAGCAGTATTACTCATTTCCCAACCAGATTATGGCTCAGTTGTAGTAATTGGTGGTATATTCATGGCACTTCTATTTGTTGGTAATGTGCGACTGCGTGATTACTTAATTCTCTTTTTACTCGCCGGCTTTGGACTTTGGTGGTCAGCTGGAGCAGCTCCATATCGTTTGGCTCGTTTAACCTCTTTTTTAGATCCTTGGGCTGATCAATTTGCAGCTGGATATCAGTTAACACAATCCTTAATTGCTTTTGGCAGAGGGGAGTGGTGGGGTCTCGGACTCGGTCAATCTGTTCAGAAAATGCGTTATTTGCCAGAGGCCCATACCGATTTCGTTTTCGCAATTTTTGCAGAGGAATTTGGTTTTTTTGGAGTGCTCATTTTACTGACTATTTTTATGATTTTAATTGGAAGGATCTTTCAATTGAGTTTTCGCGCTATTAACGCTGGTGATTGGTATGCAAGTTATTTCCTCGTTGGTGTTGGGTTGTTCATTGGCGGTCAGACTTTTATAAATCTCGGGGTAAATGCGGGGTTACTTCCAACAAAAGGCCTCACTCTTCCCTTTATAAGTTACGGTGGAACCAGCCTAATATGTTGCTGTTTACTCATGGGTATGTCGATGCGAATAAGTAATGATCTTAAAATTGCATCGAATGAAGGTGTAAGGAGAAACAGAAATGCATGACAGTGTAAAGCCTCGAATTTTGATCATGGCCGGTGGAACTGGTGGACATGTCTTTCCAGGGCTCGCAGTTGCTTTACAACTCAGGGAATTTGGTGTAGCGGTTTCTTGGTTGGGAACGAAGAACGGCATTGAGTCTGAAATAATACCTACCCATGACATTCCTATTGAATTACTGAATATCGAGGGTATACGAGGACGGGGTTTAGCAGCACTAATGAAGGCGCCTTTGTTGTTGTCGCAATCAATAAGGCAGGCCATGAAAATTATTGATGAGATTAAGCCTGCTGCAGTGCTTGGTATGGGAGGGTTTGGATCCGGCCCTGGCGCCCTGGCTGCTTGGTTAAGAGACATACCGATTATAATTCACGAACAGAATGCCATTGCCGGAACCACAAATCGAATTATAAGTTACTTTGCGAAATCAATTTTGGAGGGATTCCCAGGGACTATTAAAGGAGCTTATTGGTCTGGAAATCCAGTACGAAAGGAAATCTCAGGAATAAAGGCACCAAATTTTCGTTTGGAGGGACGCAGGGGGGCAGTAAACCTTCTTGTATTGGGAGGAAGTAGGGGCGCAAAAACAATAAATGAATTGGTTCCAAAAGCTTTGGCGCTTATTCCAGAAAATAATCGTCCAAAGGTCATACATCAGGCTGGTGAACAACATGCGGGATTAACACGAGCGGTTTATGCTGCATTGAATGTTGAGTGTAACGTAATTCCTTTTATTCATTCTATGAATGAAGCTTATGAGTGGGCTGATTTTGTTATATGCCGTGCTGGGGCATTGACTGTCGCTGAATTAAGCAATGTCGGATTAGCAGCAATTTTTATTCCTTTCCCGTTTGCCATCGATGATCATCAAACTGCAAACGCTAAATGGATTGAGTCTCTAAAGGGGGCTGTAGTTTGTAAACAGTCTGATTTGTCACAAGATAAATTACGAGATTTGATAGAGGAATTTGTTGAAAGCTCCGATAAACGGTTGAGTATGGCCTTAGCGGCGAGGAGTGCTGCGAGAACACGAGCGACAGAGGAGATTTGTGAAGTTTGTTTGGGTTATTTAAATGTCTGATCATAATATTTTATTACCGCCTGAGATGCGGAGAATTAAGAAAATCCATTTTGTGGGTATTGGCGGGAGTGGCATGTGTGGCATAGCCGAAGTTTTGTGTAACCTTGGCTATTGTATTTCGGGCTCAGATATTGCTCGCAACCCAAATATTGCTAGGCTGGAAGAAAACGGTATAGAGGTTACTGTGGGACACGACGCTAGTAATGTTGATGAATCTGATGTGGTTGTGAGGTCATCAGCAGTAGATACGGAAAATGTGGAAATTATACGAGCGCAGGCAAGAGGAGTACCCGTTGTTCGTCGAGCGGAAATGCTGGCCGAGTTGATGCGCTATCGACATGGCATCGCAGTAGCTGGAACTCATGGGAAAACTACCACTACGAGCCTTTTGGCCGCAATTTTTGCGGCAGACGAGAAAGATCCCACATTTGTTGTTGGTGGTCGTGTAAATAGTATTGGGAAAAACGCCATGCTTGGCACTAGCAAATATCTTATAGCAGAAGCAGATGAAAGTGATGCTTCTTTTTTACATTTGCAGCCTTTGGTAGCGATTATCACTAATATTGAATTAGATCATATGAAGACATATGACTATGATTTTGAAAAGCTTAAGCAAACATTCCTCGAATTTCTGCACAATTTGCCCTTTTATGGTCTAGCGGTTTTGTGTGCAGACGACCCAGTAATTCGCGATATTTTAGTCAATGTGGCTCGTCCAATGCTTACTTACGGATTTGCGAGGACGGCTGGATATCAAATAAGAGATTTGGTGATGTGTGGGGAGCAATCTAATTTTATTGTTGACCGGCCAGATAGAAGATCCTCATTGTCAATCAAGTTGAACATGCCAGGTCGTCATAATGTGCTTAATGCCACTGCAGCTATTGCTGTGGCGAGTGATGAGGGTATTAGTGATGAAGCCATAATAGAAGGACTGAAAAAATTTGATGGAGTGGGTAGGCGTTTTGAAATTCTCGGGAATTATCCAGTTGCGTCTGGTTCGGCTATGTTAGTAGACGACTACGGGCATCATCCCACTGAGGTAGACGCAACCATTCAAACTGTGAGAGACAGCTGGCCTGGAAAACGTCTCATAATGGTTTTTCAACCTCATCGGTACAGCAGGACGCATGATTTCTATGATGAGTTTGTGAAGGTATTATCGAGAGTGGATGAACTTCTTCTCTTGGATGTCTACGCGGCTGGTGAGGAACCTATTTTTGATGTATGCAGCAAGAAGTTAGCAGATAGTATTAGGAATTTTGGAAAAGTTGCACCAATTTATGTTGAGAACTTCAACTGTGTTCCGGAGTTACTAGATGAATTGGCGAGTTCTAATGACATGGTGCTCACTCAGGGCGCAGGAAGTGTGAGTCATTTGGTGTCAATTTTAAAGCGTAAGTGTGAGGGTTTATGAGGTCTGCTAATGCACAGTTTGGCCGAGTTGCTGTTCTTTGCGGCGGTAAGTCTTCGGAGAGAGAAATTTCAATTGAAAGCGGTGGAGCAGTTTATGATGCGCTCAAAAGATTATCTATTGAATCGCAGTTAATAGATGTCAGCGATAATTTTTTGGATGTCGTTTTTGAAAAGACATTTGATCGTGTATTTATAGCAATGCATGGCTCAGACGGAGAAGATGGATCACTACAGGGTGCTTTGAAATTATTGAAAATACCTTTTACTGGCAGTAAAGTCCTAGCTTCTGCGCTTGCAATGGATAAAACAAGGAGCAAGCAGGTTTGGCGTAGTCATGGGTTGGCTACTCCAGATTTTATTGAAATCCAGTCAAAATCTCGAAAAAAACAAAGATGGAGCAAAATTCTCTCTCATCTCGGTGGAGGTGTCATTGTNAAGCCTTGTCGAGAGGGCTCAAGCATGGGAATTAGTAGCGTTGACACCGCGGAGGCACTAGAGCAGGCCAGTTATCGGGCTTTCGATTTTGATGACAGAGTCATTATTGAAAGGAAATTGACGGGACAGGAATATACCGTAGGAATTATTGCTGATCAGATATTGCCGTCCATTTGTATTAAAACAGACACTGGTTTCTACGATTTTCAATCAAAATATAGGTCAACTACTACTCAATATCTTTGCCCAAGTGGCTTGTCAAAAAGTCGAGAGCTCGCTTTACAGTCTTTTTGTTACGACGCTTACACCGCGCTTGGATGCACTGGATGGGGACGAGTCGACGTCATTACCGACGATAATGGGCTTTTTTACCTCCTAGAAGTTAATACCGTGCCTGGTTTGACCAAGAGTAGTCTCGTTCCAAAAGCGGCAGAAGCTGCTGGAATAAAATTTGATAATGCTGTGTACCGAATATTGGAGACATCATTATGATGAAAAGCCTTAAGAGATACAATAATCATCGAAAATCGTCCCTCAACAAAAAAAATGTGTGGTCCCTGATCAGCAACTATTTATTACTAACTTTTGTTTTCATACTTTTGGTATTTTTTATTGGTGCTTCTACATACCCTTATCTAAATCAAAGAATTACGGAAATATTGATTATCGGCGATTTAAATCACGTTGGAAAATCTTCGCTGACTAAAATGCTTAAAAACAAAGTCAACGGTGGATACATCTCTGCGGATCTTCATCAGTTAAAGGAGGTGCTACTAGCAGACCCTTGGATAGAAAAAGTTAAGATTAGAAGAGTTTGGCCGTCAAGCTTGGAGATAACAATTATTGAGGAAACCCCTCTTGCTCGTTGGGGTGGTGAAGGATTTTTAAATTCAAGGGGAAAGGAGCTAATCATAACTGATAAAACTAAATTATTAGATCTGCCTTTGTTAAAAACTAATTTTTTGACGGCAGAGAAAATGATGCATCAGTATCAGATTTTTAGTGAACAACTTTTCTTTAGTGGGTTGAAGATTGAAGAACTAGAATACGATCGGGCTGGTTCGTGGCGCATTTCAACTACTGATTCTATTCAAATATTTATGGGCCGAGACGGCTTTCTCGGAAAATTTCAAAGGTTTAATCAAGCGTGGCTCTCAGAGCTTCGAGAGCGTCGCACTGATATAGATCATGTAGATTTGCGTTATTCAAACGGACTAGCTGTTGCCTGGCGAAAGAATCGGCTTTCGAATTTTGAGATTGATGAATACAAACGATTTTTTTTATTTTCATTCGGCTAATGACCATCATCGGAGATATTTCATGACGGATTCAAATTTAGAAAACATGGTAGTCGGGTTGGATATCGGTACGTCTAAGGTCGTTGCTATTGTCGGTGTGATAGCAGCGAACGGTAATTTAGAAATCATAGGCACTGGAATGCATGTTTCTACGGGCTTGAAGAAAGGCGTCGTGGTGAATATTGAATCGACGGTTGATTGTATTCAAAGGGCCATTGAGGAGGCTGAGTTAATGGCAGGTTGTGCAATCCATTCGGTTTATGTTGGAATCGCCGGTAATCACATTAAAAGTCTCAATTCACATGGAATTGTTGCAATTAGAGATCGAGAGGTACAGTACCTCGANATTGATCGGGTGATTGATGCAGCAAAAGCTGTTGCCATTCCAGCAGATCAAGAGATTCTNCATGTCNTACCTCAGGAATATATCATTGATAATCAAGAAGGAGTGCGACAGCCCAAGGGAATGTCAGGNGTGAGACTTGAGGCTAAAGTGCATCTCGTNTCGAGTGCGGTTAATGCGGGACACAATATAAAAAAATGTGTCCGTCGGTGCAGTTTAGAAGTCGAAGATCTCATCTTAGAACAATTGGCGTCAAGNTATGCNGTCCTCACTGAGGATGAGAAACATCTCGGTGTTGCNCTGGTGGATATTGGAGGTGGTACTTCGGATATCGTGGTCTTTACAGAAGGGGCTATAAGACACACAGGTGTTATTCCGATTGCGGGAGATCAGGTTACAAATGATATTGCCATGGCTNTNCGTACGCCTACTGCACATGCAGAGGAGTTAAAAGTTAAGTATGCGTGTGCTTTGGCAAAATTGGCACGACCAGAGGAAACAGTGCAGGTACCGAGTGTGGGAGATCGTGCTCCAAGAGAGATGTCACGACAGCTTCTGGCGGAAGTAGTAGAACCGAGATATGAGGAATTATTTACCCTGGTTTTAGAGGATTTGAGGCGCAGTGGCTTCGAACATCTTTTAGCCGCCGGTATTGTGCTGACCGGCGGCACTTCTAAAATGGAGGGCGTCACCGAATTAGCTGAAGAAATCTTTCACATGCCGGTTCGTGTCGGAGCGCCGGTAAATATCTCAGGATTGGCCGATATTGTAAAAAATCCGGTCTATTCAACCGGGGTAGGTCTATTGCATTACGCTAAATTGGAGTACGAACAGCGAAAAGATATCGAAACAAGTGAGGGATCTACGAATAGTTTTTTTAGTAGTGTTAAAAGTTGGTTTCAGGGAGACATTTAGTTTTGTATTAGGTGCCGAAGTTATTCGTTCAGTTGACGTTTTACAGAAGGAGATGATGTATGTTTGAACTTGTTGATAGTATACCAAAAAATGCTGAAATAAAGGTCGTGGGCGTCGGTGGAGGTGGCGGAAATGCCGTGCGACATATGATGCAAAGCGATATCGATGGTGTCGATTTTATCTGCGCAAACACTGATGCACAGTCCTTAAGTGGGTTGGAAAACGCAACTATCTTGCAGTTGGGTCAAACACTGACTAAAGGCTTAGGCGCAGGTGCCAACCCTGAGATTGGACGACAAGCGGCCTTAGAGGATAAAGAACGTATTGCTCAGGCGCTCGAGGGAGCGGATATGGTTTTTATCACCGCAGGGATGGGTGGCGGAACTGGAACAGGGGGCGCTCCGGTTATCGCAGAAGTCGCTAAACAGTTGGGTATTTTGACTGTGGGAGTAGTGACGCGACCCTTTTCATTCGAGGGCAAGAAACGTATGGCCGTAGCTGACGAGGGGATTGCCACTCTGAAAGAAGTTGTGGACTCTTTGATCATAGTACCAAACGAGAAGCTGCTCCAGGTGCTTGGGCATGATATGACTGTGATTAATGCGTTTAAACGAGCAAATGATGTGTTGTTCGGAGCAGTTCAAGGTATCACTGATTTAATTCTTTTAGATGGCTTGATAAACGTTGACTTTGCTGATGTCAGAACGATTATGGCTGAAATGGGGATGGCTATGATGGGAACCGGTGAGGCAAGCGGAAATGATCGCGCGATGGTAGCTGCTGAGGGTGCAATTCGTTGTCCATTATTGGAGGATATAAACCTTGAGGGTGCTAAGGGAATCCTAGTGAATATAACTAGTGGGCTCGATTTGACTTTAGGAGAGTTCGAAGAAGTGGGAAAAATTATCCGAGAATTTTCCGATGAAAATGCAACGATTATCGTGGGAAGTGTATTTGATACTGAAATGGTTGACAAACTAAGAGTCACTGTTGTGGCGACTGGATTACAGACGGCAAGCCTGAAATCCGGCCCAAGAAGTGTCATTGACAATACAGTTCGAAAGAGTGGAAAAACACCTGATTATTCTCGATTGGATCAACCTGCTATTACCCGACGAGGTAAATCAGCAGAGAATAGCGCGGCAGCGCAACGCTTGGATGTGCAAGTTGATTCAGACTTAGATTTTTTGGATGTTCCGGCATTTCTCAGAAAACAAGCAGATTAGTTATAAGTTTTTTTCGTTTAAACTGTTTTATGATTTTCTCTGCAAATGAAACTTCTTGGCGGTCAAGATTATGTCTGCTATGCTCTTTATCTCGTAGAGGTATAAAGTAGGAAAAATGATAAAGCAGCGCACATTGAAAAACACGATACGTGCGTCTGGGTTGGGACTCCATTCAGGAAAGAGAGTTTTTCTTACTCTGCATCCAGCGCACGCTGGTACTGGAATAATTTTTCGTAGAGTAGACGTAACGCCGGTAGCAGAAATACCTGCACTTGCAGAGAATGTGGTAGAGACCAAGCTCTCCACAACCCTCATGAGTGGGGGAGTGTGCGTCTCAACAGTTGAACACTTACTTTCAGCTTTAGCAGGGTTCGGTATTGACAACCTAAAAATCGATTTAACAGGGGATGAGGTGCCTATTTTAGACGGCAGTGCCGCCCCATTTGTTTTTTTATTGCAATCTGCCGGAATTGNAGAGCAGTGTGAACCAAAAAAGTTTGTTCGCGTGAAAAAAGTGGTGGAAGTCGAACATGAAGGAAAGAGCGTAAGATTCAGTCCATATGAGGGCTTNAAATTGACTTTCGAGATCAGTTATGACCATCCTGTGTTTAAAAATAACTTCAACATCGCAACGTTTGATCTTTCTTCTACATCTTTCGTGAAAGAAATTAGTCGGGCACGAACCTTTGGGTTTTTGAGGGAGTATGATTCCATGAGAGCTCAGGGGCTCGCAAAAGGAGGCAGTTTAGCAAATGCAATTGTCATAGATGAGTACAAAATTCTGAACAAAGGTGGACTGAGATACGAGGATGAGTTTGTAAAACATAAGATTTTAGACGCAATAGGAGACTTATATTTAATGGGAGGTAATTTATTATGTGAATTTGATGCCTTCAAATCCGGGCATACGCTTAATAATGCCTCGCTTCGCGAGCTAATTGCTCAAGAGGATGCTTGGGAATTAATTACTTATGAAGGATACGATGACAGAACACCTATTACCTTTAGTGCGGTGAGTTGAACTAGAGACGGATGTAATTCAGTGAAAATTATATTTATTAACAGTCGGTCTGATAGAACGCACACGGTTGATCTATCAGTTCTGGGAAGGACTGCCTTGGTCGTAATTATTCTGGGTATTCCGCTTATCTCGGGACTATGGCTAGGCTCCTTACTGTCTGATAAAAACTGGGAATTAGTTTTTGAAAATACGCTTGAGGAGATGAGACAGCAAATATTGGTCCAATATAAAGATGTTGAATCTGGGAAGCATGAGGTTGAAAATACTCTTTCAGCTATGACTGCCAAACTTGCTCAAATGAGGTCTCGTTTGGTCCGTCTAGATGCTCTGGGAGAGCAACTTACACAAATCGCGAGTCTTCAAAACGGGGAGTTTGATTTCTCGACATCGGCTGGTCTGGGTGGTCCAAATGACAGCTTAAACTCAGAGTTGACAAGATCAATGTCGTCCCAACAGCAGATTAAAATGATGTTCGCTTCACTTGAAAATAATATCAGCGATCGCGAAGCTCAGCTAAACGTTTTACAGTCTATGATGTCTGATGATCGACTTAAAAATGAAGCTATTGTTGCTGGGAGGCCCATATTGAAAGGATGGCTATCATCTCAGTATGGAATGCGCACAGATCCTTTTCACGGTAAACAGCAGTGGCACTCGGGTGTTGATTTCGCCGGAAGAGAGGGATCAGATATAATTGCAGTTGCTGCTGGGGTCGTTACCTGGTCGGGAACTCAGAGCGGCTATGGAAAGATGGTTGAAATCAATCATAGCGATGGATATGTTACCAGATATGCCCATAACAAGGAAAATTTAGCAAAACTCGGTGCTATTGTTAAACGAGGGGATGTAATTGCCAAAATGGGAAGCACGGGCCGTTCTACAGGGCCCCATGTGCATTTTGAAGTATATAAAAACGGAAGAACTGTTGACCCGTCGGCCTACATTCACAGGTCACTTAATTAAAAAACTATTAGTTTTCCCTGTCGTTTCTCCAGTGATTCTCATTTCTTAATTTGTTTGTTTGTGTTGATCTGTCAAGTTTTTGGGTGTCAATTTAATGATCTTTACAATTCTGAAGAAAATAATTGGAAGTAAAAATAATAGAGATTTGCGTCGAATAAAGAAAATCGTCGCCGAGATAAACTCGTTGGAGGCTTCATTAAAATTGTTAACCGATTCGGATCTCAGGGGAAAAACTAATAAATTCCGTGAACGTTTAGGATGTGGAGAACAACTAGACGATGTTCTAGCTGAGGCGTTTGCGACGGTGAGAGAGACCTCGCGGCGAGTGCTTTCCATGCGACATTTTGATGTGCAGCTGATCGGCGGAATCACACTTCATGAGGGCCGGATTGCCGAAATGAGAACTGGTGAAGGAAAAACTTTAGCTGCCACATTATCGGCTTATCTGAATGCTTTGCCGGCTCAGGGCGTTCACATCATCACAGTTAATGACTATTTAGCCAAAAGAGATGCGCAGTGGATGTTACCTTTGTATCACGCACTTGGTTTATCTTTAGGCGTAATTCAATCTCATCGAGGTAGTGATGAAGCCAGTTCTTTTTATTGTTCAGCTGATGATGACAACGGTTTGAGGGCATCAACACGAAAGCAGGCCTATGCGGCAGATATCACCTATGGTACTAACAACGAATTCGGCTTTGATTATCTGAGAGATAATATGGCCTTGCATCTTGAGGAGAAATCTCAGCGATCACTGAATTATGCCATTGTTGATGAGGTAGATTCTATCCTTATCGATGAGGCCCGCACACCCTTAGTGATTTCGGGGGCAGCTCAAGATAGTTCGCATCTCTATAAAGAGATAAATCGTTTGATTTTAGATCTAAAACCGGAAGACGAAAATTATATCGGCGATTTTACAGTTGATGAAAAAACACGGCAGGTCGATCTTACAGAAGCCGGACATCAAAGAGTAGAGAGAAAATTGATTGATGCTAACTTACTCGGTAGTGATCAAAGTCTCTATCAAGCGTCAAACTTAGGATTGTTACATCATGTTTCTTCTGCTCTCAGGGCACATTATTTGTTTAAAGTTAACGTCGAGTACATTGTACAAGATAAAATGGTAGTTTTAATAGATGAGCATACTGGACGGACAATGCCTGGGCGCAGACTTTCAGAAGGATTGCACCAAGCTATTGAAGCAAAAGAGTATTTACCCATCCAGCAAGAGAGCCAAACTTTAGCGTCGACAACGTTTCAGAATTACTTTAGGTTGTATAAAAAACTATCTGGCATGACTGGTACTGCAGATACAGAGGCCTTCGAATTCCGGCAGATATATGGTTTGGACGTTATGGTGATACCTCCGAATGTTCCTGTGGAGCGAAAGGATCTCGATGATCTAGTTTTTCTCAGCGCGGAGGAAAAATTTAGTGCTGTGATAAAGGATATAGAAGATACGATCGCCAAGGGAGCACCGGTTTTGGTTGGAACTGCATCTGTAGAGACATCTGAATTGCTCTCATTAAAGCTCAAAAAAAAGAGGATTGACCATAGTGTTCTTAATGCCAAGCACCATGAGCGAGAGGCAAACATAATAGAGAATGCGGGTAGACCAAGTTCAGTGACCATAGCCACTAATATGGCTGGACGAGGCACAGATATTGTATTGGGAGGAAACCTTGAGGCAGAGCTCCGGGAGCATAAAGATGAATCCTTTGAGTTTATAGAAAAGCGTAAACTGGCATGGCGCGCTCGACATGAAACCGTATTGGAGGCTGGTGGGCTTCATATTATCGGTACTGAGCGTCATGAGTCGAGACGGATTGACAATCAATTGCGAGGACGAGCTGGCCGGCAGGGGGACCCCGGTGTAACTAGATTTTATCTCTGCCTAGATGACTCACTGATGCGGTTATTCGCGTCTGACCGAGTAAAAACGATGATGCGCTCTATGGGAATGGAGCATGGAGAAGCGATCGAACATAGTATGGTTACTAAATCTATTGTCAAAGCACAACGTAAAGTGGAGGGCAGGAATTTTGACATGAGAAAACATCTCTTAGAGTATGACGATGTGGCTAATGATCAACGGCAAGTGATTTATCAGCAACGCAACGAATTGCTTGAGGATGCCGATATTTCGAATGTGATCACTAATATTCGCAGAGATGTTGTAAATGAGTGTGTGGAGTCTTTCATCCTTCCGGGAAGCTTTGCTGAACAATGGAACATAGAAGATTTACAGAGAACTTTAGAAAAAGATTTTGCCGTGAAAGTCGACATCCAGAGTTGGATTGAAAATGATGACCGGCTTGACGAATTCACTATTCGGGAGAGGATTATTGACCTTGTAAGCGCAAAAGATGAAGAAAGAAAGATTCGGATTGGTGAACAGATGCGTGAAGTTGAGAGGCAAATTATGCTGCAAGTTCTGGATAATCTTTGGAAGGAACATTTAGCCATGATGGATCAGCTTAGGCAAAGTATAGGCCTTCGGGCTTATGCACAAAAAAATCCAAAGCAGGAATATAAGCGGGAATCATTTTCTTTGTTTGAGGAACTTTTGAGCAAAATCAAATATGAGACGATAAGATACCTGAGTCATGTCCAGATCTCTTCCCAGTCTGATTCGGCAATTTTAGCTGAGCGACACCAAGAGGAGTTGGCAAGGCGAGAGTATAAACATGGTAAATTAGCAGAAACAGGAGAGAGGCAAATAAAAACATCTAACCGTCGAGAACCTGTTAAGCGCGAGGGTGTAAAAGTTGGTCGCAACCAGCAATGCCCATGCCGTTCAGGCAAAAAATTTAAACAGTGCTGCGGAAAGATAAAAAACTAGCCTCTGAAGACCGGCGGTGAATAATAGATTATGAGAGTTGATAATATAATAACAAAGCTACCTCATCTTAAATCAATTTCTGGCTTTAAACTAGGCACTGTGAGTGCTGGTGTCAAGGAGTTTGGTAGGCCGGACTTTGTCATGATGAGTTTGAGTAAAGGGTCAGGAATAGCGGCAATTTTCACGCGCAATGCTTTTTGCGCTGCCCCGGTTTTCGTGGCAAAAAAATCATTACATTCTCATCACCCAACTCAATATTTGATTGTCAATACCGGAAATGCTAACGCAGGAACAGGTTGTCGAGGTGTTAAGGATGCAGAAGCTATCTGTGCGGAAGTAGCAAAATGTATGGGAGCTCCAACAGAAAGTGTTCTACCTTTTTCAACCGGCGTTATTGGTGAATATTTACCACTCACTAAATTATTATCAGCCGTTCCATTGGTCGCAGCTAATTTAAGCGAAGAAGGTTGGCGTAGTGCAGCTGAAGGGATCATGACAACTGACACCCGACCCAAGGGAGTAAGCATTCAGAAAATTATCCCTTCAGTGAATCTAGTGAAACAGACAATTTGCCAAAATGAATCGAAGGGCTCACCAATAACTATAACTGGTATTGCAAAAGGATCGGGTATGATAAGACCCGACATGGCTACCATGCTTGGATTTATTGCTACAGATGCAAAGGTCGAGTCAAAAATGCTTGATCGGGCGCTTCGACTTGTCGCTGCAAAGAGTTTCAATAGAATTACAGTGGATGGAGATACCTCCACCAACGATTCTTTGGTATTGGTTGCTACCGGCCACAGTAACGTGGTGGTTAATGAGAAAAATTTTTGTGACTTTGTTAATTGTTTAGAAATACTGTGTGTAACTTTAGCAAAAGAGTGTATTAGAGATGGAGAGGGCGCGAAAAAATTCGTAACAATTAAAATAATCGGCGCTTCAACAGATAGTGAGGCTCGAAGCGCCGCTTACACGGTTGCTGAGTCCCCGTTAGTGAAAACGGCTATAGGGGCTTCTGATCCTAATTGGGGGCGTATTTTGGCTGCAGTTGGTCGTGCAACGATTATCGACCTTGATATAAAAAATGTGAGCATCGCTATTAATGGTGAGGACATTGTGAAATTTGGCACTAGGGCCGAGACCTACAGTGAGGAAATTGGGGTATGTTTGATGCAAGAGGATGATATAGACATTTGCATAGACCTTGGGCGCGGTGATTGTAAAGAAACGGTTTGGACTACCGATCTTGGACATGAGTATGTGCGCATAAATGCAGAATACCGTACTTAGTGAAAGTTCTCGAGGGTAATGTTGGGTGATTTCAAATTATATCGTTGCTGGGATTGTTCTCNATCAGGGTAAATCGGCCTTCATCACAAAAAGACGTGCAAATCAAACCCAGAGTGGCTGCTGGGAATTTCCTGGTGGAAAAGTAGAGCTCGGAGAAACGTCCGAGTCCGCTCTCTCGCGTGAGTTAAGCGAGGAATTAGACATTCGTGTCCAAGAGGCTCAGCACTACTTCACTGTTGACTGGGATGATGCGGGTGAAAAGTTTGTGATTGATTTTTTCTTGGTACTAAGTTATTCGGGATACCCAAAAGGGGCGGAAGGGCAAGTTGGGCAGTGGGTACCTATCAAACAGCTTGTGGCTGATAACAGCAAATTTTTATTTCCTGACGCAAATGTTGGAGTTTTGCAGAAACTGGCGTTGGACGAAGAGTCAATGTGACTTATCACACTTTGGGTTGTGGATTTTTTGGTACGGGGGACGACTAACTTATGGCGTGTCGGCTCATGCCAACTCAGCATGACGTCTCTGATTTTGCAGCTAATTTCAAGAAAATTTCATGAAATAGACGGATATTTCTGCCAATGTTTCTCTTCGGACCACTGTTGTCAAATATATAGTCTGCTTTATCGCGTCTTTCTTCACGTGTGATTTGGTTATTGATTATCGCCTCAATATTTTTTTCAGTGGTTTTATCTCGCAACGCGGCTCTTGCACGTTGTAATTTTTCTGGAATATCTATTAATAGTAGCGTGTTGACGAGATTATGCTGATCTGTTTCTAGTAAAATAGGTGACTCTAGAATAACATATTTGCTTTTAGCCGACAGAAGCTTATCTTGAATCCATTCTGCTATTAGTGGATGAAGAAGCTTTTCAAGCCATTCTTTTTCGTTCATTTTTGAGAATATAATCTTTCTCATGGCACTTCTATTTAGATTTCCATCGGAACAGATCATGTGTGAGCCAAAACGATCCGCAATGATTTTAAGCGCTGGCATTCCTGAGTCAACAACGGCTCTAGACGCTTGATCTGCGTCTACAACATCTATTGCTAACTCTCGAAAGGCTGCGGCAACTGTACTTTTCCCGCTACCAATGCCCCCAGTCAAGCCAACTATGTAAGGATTACGATACACTTGTTAGGTACTCCGGCATCTGCATTAATTGAGCGTTTGAATTGTTTCTGTGTCAAGAAACTTTTAAAAAAATATATTGTAGGACTCAGTATAAAGTAATACCCAGCCAGCTGCTGCTATGAAAGCTCCAAAAGGAATGGGATCATCCTTTTTCATGAGTTTTAGTGAAAAAGTTACAAGACCTGCGATGAGAGCCGTCATAGACGACAGAAATAGTGTGATTGGCAGAAGTTCCCATCCTAACCAAGCTCCAATAGCAGCGAGGAGTTTAAAATCACCGTATCCCATCCCGTCCTTACCCGTTACTACTTTAAACAATTGAAATACCGTCCACAAGAAAAGATAGCCGAGCATTCCACCTAAAACTGCGCTGTGCAAGTTTGTGAAGTGACCTTGAGAATTTACAAAAAGACCCAGCCACAACAATGGGACAGTAATGATATCCGGTAGCAGCTTGCAATCTGCGTCTATGGCGCCCAAAACAAGTAGTGAATAAGAAAATATTAAAGCGTAAACCATGGTGGAAGTGGGACCAAATTTAGCTATGCTTAGCACCGTAACTAAGGCGGAGATTAGCTCGATGATAGGGTATCGCACGGATATTTCTCGTTGACAAGCACCGCAGCGTCCGCGGAGTAAAAAGAAGCTTACTAGGGGGATATTTTGCCACCACGCGAGAGCTATTTTGCAGTTGGGGCAATGTGAGCGCGGGTAGGCGATCCCTATCTTTTCCTCAGGAAGGTGGGTGTTGCAAAGCTGCAAATAATCCAAGCACTCTCGTTTCCATTGATACTCCAATTTTTTTGGAAGTCGAACAATAATGACGTTTAAAAAACTTCCAAATATTGCACCAAAAATGAAACTCATAAAAGTCATTGCAATGGAGCTGAGTCTCAAGAACTCTGGTTCCATTATGTTTTATCCCTCATCAGAAATTTATTTGGTTTGTTGCGCTTAGTAGCATTTTTTCAAAGATCGTTGCCTCTGATAGTATGGTAACATTTATCATAAGCTTACATTTGATTTCGTAACGAAAAACCTGTTTTTGAAGTCGTTGTTCTCCCTCAATTATTAGTCATTTTAGATTCGTTATTTTTAGCATTTTTTATTCGCACTAAGCGCATGGAAAAATCAATGGCGTTGATGTGTTTTGTCAAACTTCCTGAAGAAATATGAGAAACGGAAAATGAGCTGTATCTTTCGATATCGTCTGCTGTCAGATTCCCTGATATTTCAATNTTTATGTTGTCGGTTACCAAAGGGGTTATCATTTTAATTTCTGATAACGAAAAATTGTCCAACAGCACTGAATCTGCTCCTGCAAACACTGCTTCCTCAAATTCTTTGATAGTTTCCACCTCTACTTGCACAGGTTTTTTAGGATCGATGCTCCGCGCTCTTGAGATCGCTTGAGATATTCCGCCACAGACAGCGATGTGATTCTCTTTGATTAAAAAAGCATCATAAAGACCGATTCGATGGTTGTAGCAACCACCCACTGTTACCGCATATTTCTGAGCCAAGCGTAAACCGGGGATAGTTTTGCGGGTATCTAAAATTTTAAGATGACTGTCTGAAGCTGCCAGGGAGTAGTGTCGCGAACAAGTTGCCGTTGCTGAAAGAGTTTGTAAGAAATTAAGTGCTGTTCTTTCACCACTCACAAGGCTACGCGCGTTTCCGATGATGGTCGCTACAATTGTTCCGGGATCAAATAAGTGTCCCTCTTCTACATGCCATGCTAGTTGGACGTTTTCATCTAACTGTAAAAAGACTTCGTTTACCCAAGCTTTTCCGCAAAGCACAGCGGTTTCGTTAGCAGATATTTCGGCTTTGGCGATCTCACACTCTGGGATTAGAATTGCACTAATGTCCCCCTCGCCAATATCCTCAATAAGTGCCCGACTTACACAGGCCGGAATATCAAGTTTTGTTTTTTCTGGTAGTTTGTGATTTAACATAAAAGGGAACACTCTGTTTACTAAATATGGAAAGATAAGTGCCAAAAATTATAGCAGACTTTTCTTCGATCCATCGCAAAGTGATTTAGTTGCAGAATATGGTGATTTAGATGTTGGTTGTTTAACGCATGTTCTATAACTTATACGATGTGGGCTGTTATTTAAATAATTGATTATGAGTGAAGCAACCAACTATGAATAAAAATATTGCTGGCGACTTGATCGCAGACAGAATCATCTGGTCTCCAAATGCCGATGATAGACCATGTGAAACTGAAATTAACATGCTTGTCATTCACAGTATCAGCCTCCCCCCAAATAATTTCGAAAAAAATTATATTGATGATTTCTTTACAAATCGTCTTGATGTCTCAGCACATCCTTATTTCCTGACCATTGCTCACTTGAGGGTCTCTGCACACCTGTATATTGATCGTTGTGGCGTCCTAACTCAGTATGTACCACTCAGAAAAAGAGCATGGCATGCTGGCAAATCAAATTTCAAAGGTGAGAATGATTGTAATAATTTTTCCATAGGGATAGAGCTTCAGGGGTCAGATCACATTCCTTATACTAACGAGCAGTATGTTAGACTTTGTGGTGTATCTCGTCAGATCATGAAACTTTATCCAAATATTACTACTGATAGGATTGTAGGACACTGCGATATTGCGCCTGACCGAAAGACAGATCCTGGTAGATTGTTTGATTGGTCTCGATTTCGCTCTTCGCTGTGTGAATAGAGATTTATCGATCATATTGAGGTGATTGACTTTCATGCCATGGCGCGACGACCAACAACAGTAGCATGCCGGGCACAGCGAGCAGTGTGCAAAGATAAAAAAATTGCTCCCATCCAAGTGTGTCAACAAGAATTCCTGCCGATGAATTGAACAGCGTTCTCGGTAAAGCAGTTAGCGCGGTAAAAAGAGCAAATTGCGTTGCTGCAAATGCTGGATTTGTTGTTCGCGCGATAAATGCGACAAAGGCTGCGGTACCAAGCCCAACTCCCAAATATTCAAAGCTTATAATTAAGCCTAAAAGCCACACGCCCTCTCCAATTCGAGCCAAAATTGCAAAGCCCAAAATAGAAATGATCTGAATGAAACCAAATATCCACAGTGCTCGGTTGATTCCTATTTTAATCATTATCATCCCACCGGCTATACCCCCGAAAATCATTGGCCACAGAGCAGCGTGTTTCGCCACTAATCCAATCTGCGTGTTCGTAAAGCCAAGATCGATATAAAATGGAGTTGCAAGAGCAGTCGCCATGCTGTCCCCTAATTTGTAAAATAACATGAATGCGAGTATCAAGATTGCAGAATGCACTGGTTGACGATTAAAAAAATCGTGAAAGGGTTCGATGATGGCCCTTTGCAAGTTTTGGGGCTTTTTCTCTGTTACACAAGGCTCGGAGATGATCAAAGTAAATCCAACGCTGATAAGCATAAACGTGCCAGTAATAAAAAATACCAAAGACCAAGGTAAAAAATCGGAAAGGATCAAAGCGAGCGAACCAGGGATCAGTCCGGAGATTCGGTATGCATTGACATGGATCGAATTACCCAAGCCGAGTTCTTGATCTGGGAGAATTTGGCGACGATATGCGTCTATGGAAATATCTTGCGTCGCACTCAGAAATGCGATGAACATGCAGACATACGCGACAGTCCAAAGGTTAAGCTGAGGGTTTACTGAACCCAGTACACATATGCAAACAAACAGGGTTAGTTGAGTTAGTAACATCCAACTTCGTCTGATGCCCAATTTTAAACCCAAAAAAGACAGAGAGTATCGGTCCAGCGCAGGCGCCCAAAAAAATTTCCACGTATAGGGAAGGCCGATCAAGGCAAAAAGACCGATCTCTTCTAGTCCCACGCCCTCGCTACGAAGCCAAGCAGGAATTAAAGTTATTAACAGATACAACGGCATCCCAGAGGAAAAACCGGTGAAAACACAAATAAGCATGCGGCGGTTAAAGAGCGATTGCCAATAGATCCACATGCCAGTCCCTGCGAGTAATTGTTATGCTTTTGCGAGCTTCAGCGTAAATCTGCCAGGAAACGTGTCTGTGTCTGCGCGATTGTGTCGTTTTTAGCAGAGATTATATTCATAATTTGTGAGAGATTACGCTATTCTGACGAAATTGGAAACATTTGAGCTACAAACTTAAAGTGTCCGACGTAATCTAAAAGGTGATATTTAATGCGCAGAGTGGTCATACTTTTACTGATNATTTTCATTATTGATTTATACATGATGATCAATTTAAGCGCTGCTATCGGTTTGAGTCTGTTAGGATTGTGGCTTTTCTTATCTAGTTGTTTCGGGATTTACCTTATAAGATGGCAAAGTTTGCGAGCAGTTAAGCTAGCAAGACAGACAATTGTCGAAAGAGAATTACCTGCAAACATCATATTCGCTAGTATGTTAGTGTTTTTTTCGGGAGTGCTTCTTGTAATCCCGGGATTAATTACTGATTTTCTTGGATTAGTTTTTCTCATGCCAAACGTTAAATCTGTTTTCGTAGTCTTAATCCGGCGGCAGCTTGGTGTGTGGGTTACCTCTCTTTTCAATGCAAGGTTAACAAATAACTCATTCTCATCTCGATCACCCATCTCTTCTGAAGTCATCGAGGGCGAGCTTGCAGAGGGTGATGACAAACATGGGTAATTTTTGAGCGTGCAAATATAAGGTTATTTACTAATTTTAATAAAAAAAACTAGCATGCCCTTGAAAAATGTTTAGAGCGCCTCCATTAAAGCCCAAATAAAGGGATTACGTGATTAAGCCAACCAAAAGTAAAGCGTAATCAAAAAANCATTAATTGCAGATAGACCAACTGGAGATGATAAGCATGAAAATTCGCCCATTACACGATCGCGTGATCGTACGTCGGCAGGAAGAAGAACAAACAACGGCTGGAGGAATAGTACTCCCAGGCTCTGCTCAAGAGAAACCTAATCAGGGTGTGGTGGTTGCTGTTGGCTCAGGTCGTGTGCTTGATAGTGGTGAGACTAGAGCGGTAGATGTGAGCATTGGGGATACGGTCGTGTTTGGTAAGTATGCTGGTAGCGATACTATAGAGCTCGATGGAGAGGAGTTAGTAATTTTGAGCGAGTCGGACATCAAGGCAGTCATCGGATAATAAAACCGATNTTAAATAATGTTGTATAAACTTTTTTGTTCAAACTGTATATATATTTGCAAAGGAAATAAATCATGGCAGCGAAACAAGTAAAATTTGGCGACAGTGCTCGTCAAGATATGCTCGAAGGAGTCAATGTGTTGGCAAATGCGGTTAAAGTAACACTTGGCCCGAAAGGTAGAAACGTCATTTTGGATAAGTCATTTGGAGCCCCGACGGTTACAAAAGACGGAGTTTCAGTCGCGAAGGAGATTGAGTTAAAGGATAAGCTTCAGAACATGGGAGCTCAAATGGTGAAAGAGGTGGCATCTAAGGCTTCAGACGACGCCGGCGACGGAACGACTACCGCGACCGTGCTGGCTCAAACCATAGTCACAGAGGGCCTGAAATCAGTAGCCGCTGGCATGAACCCTATGGATCTCAAGCGCGGAATCGACAAAGCGGTGATTTCCGCTGTGTCGGAGATTGCAGCCGTAGCACGTCCTTGCTCTGATTCAAAAGAAATAGCTCAGGTTGGTACAATTTCCGCTAACAGCGATACATTAGTGGGGGACATTATTGCGGAGGCCATGGAGAAAGTCGGCAAAGAGGGTGTTATTACCGTCGAAGAAGGGTCCGGTTTGGAAAATGAGTTGGACATCGTAGAGGGAATGCAGTTCGACCGCGGATATTTGTCTCCTTATTTTGTTAACAATCAAGAAAATATGAGTACGGAGCATGAATCGCCTTTAATTTTATTGGCAGACAAAAAGATATCAAACATCCGAGAACTACTCCCACTCTTAGAGTCAGTGGCTAAAGCGGGGAAGCCTCTTATGATAATAGCTGAGGATGTGGAAGGGGAAGCACTGGCAACACTTGTGGTAAACAACTTGCGTGGTATTGTTAAAGTAAGTGCTTGCAAGGCTCCTGGATTTGGCGATAGAAGAAAAGCGATGTTGGAAGACATTGCGATCCTCACGGGCGGAACAGTGATTTCTGAAGAAGTGGGTCTTGACCTGGAGTCGGCGACGCTGGAGCACTTAGGAACTGCCAAAAGGGTCACCATGACCAAGGAAAATACGACGCTTGTAGATGGAGCAGGTGAGCACGCAGCCATCGAAGCCAGAGTGAAGCAAATACGCATTCAAATTGAGGAGACTAGCTCTGATTACGACAAAGAAAAGCTTCAGGAGCGTGTAGCGAAGCTGGCCGGTGGAGTAGCTGTAATTAAAGTGGGAGCCTCGACGGAAATCGAAATGAAGGAGAAAAAAGCAAGAGTTGAAGATGCATTACATGCGACCAGAGCAGCAGTCGAAGAGGGCGTGGTAGCTGGAGGAGGTGTAGCACTAATTAGGGTTATTCAATCTATTGGCGGGCTTAAAGGTGACAATGAGGATCAGACCGTGGGCGTTGGTATTGCGCTGCGAGCTATGGAGGCTCCTCTTCGTCAGATCGTTGAAAACGCTGGCGCCGAAGGCTCTGTGGTTGTGGACAAGGTGAAGCATGGGTCTGGTAACTTCGGTTACAATGCTGCTAGTGGTGAATACGGAGACATGATAGACATGGGTATTCTAGATCCAGCAAAAGTAACTC